>JAFSZW010000191.1 GCA_017458865.1 Clostridia bacterium | reverse complement strand
TTCAATTATCTGATGCGCCTGGCTACAGGACTGTCCGTCATCATCCGGTACCGGTTCCTTGCGTACTTCAATTATCTGATGCGCCTGGCTACAGGACTGTCCCCTGTACTGCGCGGCAGCAGGGACGATCCTGAGCAGACGGTTTTGCCTGCTTCAAATGCCCGGACAATTCTCAATCCGAAAGGCCGGATGCAGGGATTCCCTGCCTTATACTGTGCTTACCACTCTACCTTTTCAAGCGCAACGCCCGTCCTGCAGGGCAGATAAAGCTTGATGCCATAGCCAAACTCAGTATCGCCCGCATAGTAGACCTGATCCATACTCACACGGCTCTGACCGCCAAACGGCCAGTCGTCGGTGGAGAGCACGACCCTGTATCCGCCCGCGCCGGTGACGCGGCAGCTGATAAACACCGTCTCCTGGGACCACGTCGGATGCAGATTGAAGGCAAACAGCATGCCGCCGCGTGCGAAGATGAGGAGCTTCCGCTCATTGTCAATCCACAGGCTCTCAGCAGGACCGGAGCAGTGCAGCCGGTGCGTATTGACAAAGAATGTCATGGCCCGGTCAAAGGCAGCCAGCCAGTCAAATTTCAGGTCCCAGTTGTTGACCAGCGACCACTGACGGCGGGCATAATGGTAGCTCCATCCGTTGCCCTCGCGCGGGAAATCCACCCACTCCGGATGACCAAACTCGTTGCCGATGAAATTGAGGTAGCCGTTGCCCGCCAGTGAACAGGTCAGGAAGCGGATAAGTTTGTGCATGTCAATGGCGCGATCCATACTGGGACTGTGATAATCCTTGTTCATCCCCGTATACATCTCCGCCCCGGCCAGCCGGAATATGAGCGACTGGTCGCCAACCAGTGCCTGGTCATGGCTCTCGGCATACCCGATGCTCATCTCGCCAGGCCTTGTGCTGGTCAGTTCGTGCCAGAGATAATGCATGTTCCAGTCATCCTGCATCTGGTCCTTGACCAGCTTGATCCAGATGTCCGGAATGCCCATTGCCAGCCGGTAATCAAATCCAACGCCTGCATACTCAAGCGGGAGGCACATGCCCGGGAAACCGCTCATGTCCTCAGCAATTGTCATGGCCTTGGGGTTGTACTCATGGATCAGCTCATTGGCCAGCATCAGGTATATGCGTCCGTCCACATTGGTGTTCATTGAAAAGTAATCATCGTAGGACGAGAAACTGCAGTAACCATGGTTCTCATACATCATGCTGGTTACGCCGTCAAACCGGAAACCGTCGAAATGGAATTCCTCCATCCAGTACTTGAGGTTGGACAGCAGGAAATGCAGCACCTCATGCTTGCCGTAGTCAAAGATCTTCGTCTTCCAGGCAGGATGCCAGCCGCGTTCACCGTCATGGAAGTACTGATAATCGGTGCCGTCCAGCTGATTGAGACCCTCACCCGGATTCGGGCAGGCATGGCTGTGCACCACATCAAGCAGGACGGCAATGCCCATCTCATGCGCCTTGTTGATGAGGTACCTGAGATCATCCGGCGTGCCATAGCGGTGGGACGGTGCAAAGAAATTCGTCACCTGATAACCAAAGGATGCATAATACGGATGCTCCTGAATCGCCATGAGCTGCACCGTATTGTAGCCGGCGTACTTGATCCAGCCGAGCGTGTTGTCAGCAATCTCGCGATATGAGCCGAGCCCGCCATGCTCCTGCGCCATGCCGATGTGCGCCTCATAGATCATCGGGGAATCGGGCCGCTGCCTGCAGAACCAGTCCCCGTCCGTCCACTGGAAAGGCTCATCCGGCATCCAGATCTGTCCGCAGAGCGTCTCGTTGGACATGTCCATCACGCAGCGCGTCATATAGGCCGGAATGCGTTCAAAACTCGTGCCCTGTCTGCCGACCAGGAGCTTGATGAACTGACCGTGGCGAAGCCTGTCCCAGCCTTCCAGCTGGATCTCCCACACACCGTTTCCAATATGCGTGAGCGGATACTCCCACTTGGCCCAGTAGTTGAAATCGCCCGTCAGCCACGCAGCATCCGCACCGGGCAGCCATTCCCTGAACACCCAGCCTGTCTCGGTCCGATGAAATCCAAAGTAGCGGTGTCCGTTGGCGAAATCAGACAGTGATCCTTCTCCTGCCAGATGCCATCTCCGGTCATTGTATCGGTCCATGTGCATCCTGATTTCCCCTGCATAGGGGTTCAGAATCGGGTCCTTCTCCATCAGCAGCCACAATGCGTTGTCAACGTGTATCATGCGCTTCCTCCCAGTATGTGTTGATTGATGTGCACGCACAGCCGGGTCATCCATTGCCAGGCCTGCGGTAAACTGTTATTTCCCGTCCCGCCATATCCGCTTTCCATGGTTTCATCTGCCCGCTTCAGACCTTCTCAAATCCGGCTGAACAGGCCTGTTTCATCACCGTCCA
>JAFSZW010000190.1 GCA_017458865.1 Clostridia bacterium | reverse complement strand
CATTATATAATAAATTGGCAGTTTTGCATAGGTCTTTTGGGGCGTTTTTCGAAATTTTCCTGTCACTGCTTTATGTCAGATCCGAGCCCAGATCGCATAAAACGGATCCGCCATAATGCAGGGGATGGAACCCATCCGGCCCTTGACGGGTAAACTACTCTGAAAGGCGGACAACCAGTGTATCGCCAATCCGCCGGATGGATTCGGGTGCCGGGAATACGGGGATCAAGGCTGCCTCAGGCAGGGCGGCGATCTGTTCCTGATCGTATCCGCTCAGGCAGTTCATGGGATAGCCGAGTGTTTCCCAGAAATACCAGGTCATCTGGGTCGGATCCGTAAGGGATGTGTTCCCGTCAAGGACGCGGAGGACGGACAGGTGCTCAAAGCCCTCCCGCGCTGTGACAAGCGGTGAATCCGCGAGGGATCCGAGGAAGGCGACCTGCGTGGCGGCAGGGGAAAAGTCCTCCCGGTCCTCAAGGCGGGAAATGACCTGGGTGATGATGGCAAGGCTGGTATCAAAATCGAGATTGACCTTGAGGTAGGCGTGATTGGCAAACACCAGACTGCCAAGGAAGAACATCGTAAAGGTAACTCGAAGGACAATCCGAACGACCTGCCTGCTGCGGCCTGCGAGCGGCAGGGGCTGCATCACCAGGAGCAGGAGGGCAATGTCCAGGAAGATGAGCTGGAACGGGAACTGCTGCGTCTCAGTCCCAATGATCGGGAAGACCATGGCGGGGATGAGCAAAAGCAGGCAGAAAATTGCCCGGGGTCGCCGCAGGAGGGCCGGCAACGCAAAGGCGATCATGATAATGCGGAAAACCGGCAGCAGGCGGGGATAGATGGTCACGGGCGCAAACAGCGATGTGACCGGCAGGATAAGGCTTGTGAGGAAAGATTTCCCGTCTGCCGGACACAGGTGCATTTCAGGGTCCATGCCGGCCCGGCGGCAAAACAGCAGCATGGCGGCAAGGCTTGCAAGCAGTGCGGCGAAATAGACAGCGATGGCCAGGCCGAGCCCGCGGACAGGGGATGATGCGGATTCCTGATCATTCCCAGGAGTGAGGCAGCGGGACAGAAACACAGTGGCCGCAATGCAGAAAAAGACGTTTGAGAGCGTGGGCTCCAGGCCAAATCCGCCGCAGAGCAGGATGAATCCGAGCAGCATCCGCTGCCATGCAGAAATTGGTACGGAACCGGGTGCAAGCAGGCAGGCGCTGCCGGCGGTCATGAGCAGGAACGCGAGGCAGGTGGCATCTGCCGTAAAGAGCGAACCGACATTCAGCTCAAGCAGGGCCGGGCAGATAAAGAGGATGCAGCTCAGGATGGCAAAGGGGACCGCTTTCCGGATGCTCAGCAGGCGGGAAAGGATCAGCTCGGCTGCAAATAAATATATAAAGGAAAGGAGTCCTATAAAGAACGGGGATGAGATGCCGCCGCGCAGGCGCCAGTAAAACGGCAGGAGATACTGGCCTTTGGTGACGCTGCTGCCATTTGTCTTTTCGGCATTGAGCATGAGGCTGCTGCCGCGCAGGGACAGGTTGAAATAGCAGAATGCATGTGCGGCCAGAAACACGGCCAGTGCAATGAGCAGGGCGCGGAGCAGAAAGGCCTTATCCAGTTGTACTTTTTTCTGTGACATGGCAAACCTCGCGATCAGAAATGAATGACCAGGATGTCATCAATGAGCTGCATATACCCCGGCTCGGGATAATACGGCATGCTGTCAATGGAGCTGCCGACCCGCCGCCACCAGGCGCCGGGCTCCTCGGGGAAGACCATGGAGGAACCGAGGATCTGCTGCACGTACCAGACCGTGGAGATCTCGTACGCGGCGGCATACGTGTATTTGGCGCCCTGCAGCGGATTCAGATCCTCAAACCCGTCGCGGACCATGGAGATGGTGGAGGAAGGCAGGTACCCGACAATCTGTACGGGCGTCACGCCCGGCACATATCCCGGAATATTGCCGGCATCCTCAAGGATGCGGGTCACGGCGGAGAGCGTCGACTGGTATTCGACATCCCGCTTTACCGCAAGGCGATTGGCCGTAACGACGTTTATGGCAAGATATACACAGAATAGCGCACCGGCGGCGCCGCGGAGCACGGGCAGCGTGTGAGTCCCGGGCCGTGCTTCAAGGAACAGGAACGGCATCAGGTAGAAAAAGTAGAACGAGACGATCATGAGGCCGTTTATGATTCCGTTTGAAATCAGGTAGACAAAGTTCATGGCAAAGGGGAGGATAAAGAGCAGCAGGAGCAGTGTCGCGCCGGCGCCCTTTGTAAGTTTTCTCATGGCTGATATGGCCAGCACCAGAAGGAGCGCGAGGATGGCCAGGTTGAGCGGCGCCGGGATGAGCGCCTGATGCCATGGGATAATGAGCCGGTCAAAGGGATTAAACAGGTAGATGACCGGCAGGAGATACGCCTGCGGCAGATTGGAAAGAAAGGACGTGATCGTGATCTCCTCAAGCCGCCCGACGCCGTTGTACTCATAAGAGGCGTGAATGCCGATGATGGACAGAATGATGTTGAGGACAAGGGCGTAAAGGAGCAGCCCGAGGAACAGCGACAGAATGGAGCGGATCCCCCGCTTCCAGACATCTGCGGTCCGCTCGCCCCGCAGCAGGCGGACGATAAAACTGAGGACGAGCAGCACGGCGCCGCAGGTCAGGTAGCTGGGGTAGAGCGCCAAGGTAAACATATAAAAAACCGGGCTGATCAGGTAGCCGTACCGGTACCGGTTGTCAATATACACCCCGATGCAGATGCACAGCAGCGACAATGCGTAGACATCCGTCCAGGGAAGATAGGTCGCATTGGAGAGGGAAATGGTCTCATTGGTTGTCAGGATGGCGCACACCGAGATGATTGAAAGGGGGTGATTCAGTGACAGGAATTCCGAGATCAGGCAGGCAGAAAGGAAGAAAAAGGTGGTCGCAAACAGGCCGGTCACAAAGGGCGCGACGATCCTGCCGCGCAGGAGCCAGTAGACCGGCTGCAGGAAGCGGCCAAGCGATACCTGGTAGAGCCATTCATTGCCCTGGTAGATCAGGGTTCCGTCCCCGGAATAGGAGAGGGACAGGTATCGGTAACCGGAGGCAATCAGTGCAAAGCAGAAAATGGAGATGGCGCAGATCTTTATGCGCTTTTTTGCGTG
>JAFSZW010000189.1 GCA_017458865.1 Clostridia bacterium | reverse complement strand
GTATAGCCTGAATGAAATTTCCCTCCATCTGGAAGAGCTCTCTGACCTTCGGGAAGATATGGATACTGTATGTTCGGATCTGGAAGAAAGCAGTGATGAGTATCGAGATGCTCTTCATCTGTTGATCGAGGGTATGCTTCATTATACTGACCGACGCGTTGTAACACACTGATTAATCAAAAGAGGGCGATCCCTCAGAAATGCCAAGGTAAATAGTACCTGTATTGGTTCAGGGCTAAATTGTTTTTAATACTATCATAATAGGAGTGTAGTATGAGTAATATGTGTAGACCCGCCCATCCCGGTCTTTGTGATACACAGTGCACGTCATTCGATCGTCTCCTTTTCTTATAGTGGTTATATAATAGCACATTACCAATAACTATGCCAACAGTAGAAGTGCAAAAAATTCGACAATAAAATTAGTCACTATTACTGGAATTCGTTATGTCAAACGATGTATAATATAAAGTTACAACAAAAACCGATTCTACACGAATCGGCCTATGGTTATCATGTTTGATTTATGAGAGTAGATGATCATCGTGAAGGGTGCTTAAACACTCTCTCGAATTAGTGGACTTTACGCTTACCTGAAATTAATCGAATTGCATGCAAGGCATGCAGGGGATGAGGTGAATCAATGGACCGGAACTGGAAACCGGAATTTGCAGAGCGCTATGCGCGTCATGAGGCAGAACTGCGGCAGCTCTATATGGGGCTGTACCATAATGACGCAGGGGCGTTTGACTATTTTACCGGTATGCTCTATCGTGCCTGGGAAGCACGGCCGGATGCACTGAAGGCACTTGACGCGTCACGGGAGGCGGATCCCGGCTGGTATCAGGGCCACAACATGGTTGGCATGCTGATGTACGTGAACGCGTTTGCAGGCACGCTCAAGGGCGTTGAGAAGCGCCTTGATTACATTGAGGACTGCGGCGTGAATTACCTGCATCTCATGCCGCTCCTGGAGAGCCCTGAAGGACGGTCTGACGGCGGGTACGCGGTCAGCAATTTCCGCAAAGTGCAGCCGGAACTGGGAACGATGGAGGATCTTGCAGACCTGACAGCATGCTGCCACGAGCGGGGCATTGCTGTATGCCTCGACTTTGTCATGAACCATACCAGTGAGGATCACGAGTGGGCCGTGCGGGCAAAAGCAGGCGAAAAGGCCTATCAAGACCACTATTTCTTCTATGACAACTGGGACATCCCGAATGCGTATGAGCAGACGGTGCCCCAGGTCTTCCCGACGACTGCCCCGGGCAACTTTTCCTGGTGTCCTGAGGTGCAGAAAGTCGTCATGACGACATTTTATCCGTATCAGTGGGATCTCAATTACGCCAACCCGGTCGTCTTCAATGACATGACGGACAACATGCTCTACCTGTGCAATCAGGGCATAGACATCATCCGGCTGGATGCAGTGCCGTACATCTGGAAGGCGCTCGGGACGAACTGCCGGAATCTGCCCCAAGTGCATACACTTGTGCGGATTATGCGCATGGTCTGCGAGATTGTCTGCCCCGGAACGCTGCTGCTCGGCGAGGTCGTCATGGAGCCGAGCAAGGTTGTCCCGTACTTCGGTTCGGTGGAGCGTCCGGAGTGCCATCTGCTGTACAATGTGACGACGATGGCATCCCTCTGGCACACGGTTGCCACGAAGGATGTGCGCCTGCTTGGCTATCAGATGGAGCAGGTGTTTGCTCTCCCGAAGATGTACACATTCCTCAACTATCTCAGATGCCATGATGATATTGGCTGGGGCCTTGATTATGGATTCCTCAGTCAGTTCGGACAGCAGGAAGTGCCGCATAAGAAGTACCTCAATGATTATCTGACCGGACATTGGTACGGGAGTCCGGCACGCGGCGAGCTGTACAACGATGATCCCACACTTGGCGATGCCCGGCTCTGCGGAACGACGGCATCTCTCTGCGGCATTGAAAACGCCAGAGTCTACAAGAACGAACCGGTGATGGATAAGGCCGTATCGCTTGACCTCATGCTCCATGCATTCATGTTCACGATGAGCGGGATTCCGGTCATTTACAGCGGCGATGAGATTGCGCAGGAGAATGACAACAGCTATCATGATGACCCGCTGAAGGCGCAGGACAGCCGTTATCTGCATCGCGGAAATCTTGACTGGCGGAAAGCGCTGCTGCGGGATGATAAGGCCACGGTTGAGGGACGGATCTTCGGGATGATCCGTCAGATGGAGAAGCTGAGGGATCAGTATGCTGTCTTTGACGGCAATGCAGATACCTGGCGGCTGGATACCGGCAATGACCACATCCTGGGCATTGGTCGGTACTATATGGGCGAAAAGCTCCTCGGTCTTTTCAACTTCGGTGACGGAACCGAGACAGCATGGGTCCGTGACATGGATCTTTATCAGGATCTCATCACGGGCGAGGTAAGGGATGCCAGTGCGGTGACCATGCCAGCCTGCAGCTTCATCTGGCTGTTCAAGCGTTTCTGATATTGCCCACAGATGTGACCGGGCGAAACCGGCAAAACTGAATCATTAACACAGGCCAGGCGCTTTGCGCCTGGCCTGTTTGATTATTCGCTGCAACTTTTCACTCGAACCTGACCGGTGGTATGCAGGCAGACAATGATTACAGCGCTTCTGTATTCAGTGTCCAGGATGGCCGGATGCTGCGGACCTCGTGCACATTCCCGTTCTCATACAGGAGAATGGCCGGCATATCCCGGCTGAGGAAGAGCGCAGGAGCCTCTGTGACAGAATAGGCACCGCAGTTATGGAATGCGAGCACATCGCCGCGGGAAAGGCTGGCTGTGGGATAGGCACGCACGATGACATCTGCGGTTGTGCAAAGCGAGCCGCAGAGCATCCAGGTAGCTGTCTCGGTCATCTCAGGATTGTCCGGACCGGTCAGCCTGGTGATAACCGGGGTGCGCATGCCCATACTTCCGCCATAATAATTGATTTGATGAATACCGCCATCAAGGATGGCATACCATTGCCCCTTGTTGCACTTGGTGTCAACGACAGAGGTCAGGAATGTTCCGCAGGAGGAGGCGAAGAAGCGGCCCATTTCAATGGTCAGGCTGACTTTTTCAGCAAGCGCGGCGAGATCCGGCGCCAGCTCGCGGATGGGTGCCAGCGTATCGCTGCGGTCCTCGTTTTCAAAATAGGGGAAATAGAGACCAGTGCCATATTCGATCTTCTCCACATCAAAGCCGAGGTCCTGATGGAGATGATCACAGTAATCTGCAAGGAACAGGAGCTCTTTTCGCTGGTCCTGCAGCTTTTTGCGCTGTGTGCCGGAAAAGTAGTGGATGCCCTTGATATCAAGGTGACTGTACTGTGACCGGCTTTGGATGATCTGCTCGAGAACTGTGGCAACCATGCCGAATTGAGAGCCGGCGGTAAGGCGCAGGAGAACGGGGATTGTCAGGCCGTGACGCTCGGCTGCCTGGTTGATCAGCTCCGCGTGATACAGGGATTCACAGGTAAGCAGCCGGACACCTACTTGAAGGGCGCGCTCTACATCTGCCTCGGTTTTGGTGACGCCGGAGAGGAGAATGTGCTCAGGTTTAACCTGATTCCGGATGCAGATTTCAAGCTCTCCCGGTGAACAGACCTCAAGCAGTCCGATCAGCCTGTCCATTGCGGGGACCAGAAAGGGATTGGCCTTTATGGAATAGCAAAGACCGATCCGCGGGTCCAGGATATTCCGGATGGCGGCAGCACGGGCGCTGAGCTCATCCAGGTCAAAGACATAGGCAGGTGTGCCGAAACTGGCAGAGATGGTTTTGAGATCCTCTGGTTTCATCAGTGCCTGCCTCCCTTTTTCTCCAGATAGGACTGGAGCAGTGCCTGACGGTCTATCTTGCCATTTTTATTGAGCGGCATGGACTCGACGAAGACATAGATGTTCGGGAACATGTAGTCAGGCAGTGCCGTTTTGAGGGATTCAGAAATGGCAGTCTTGTCTATCGAGCCCTGGACAAAAGCAAGGATTCTGCTCTTTTCATGCAGGTAGAGGCAAACGGCCCGTTCAATGCCAGGTACAGCGGACAGCTGGGTCTCAATCTCGCCCAACTCAATGCGGTGACCCATGTGCTTGACCTGGAAGTCCTTGCGGCTCGTGTAGACCATCTCGCCGCGATCATTAATTTTGGCGAGATCGCCGGTCCGGTAGATGGTCTCAAGCCAGGCAGGATTGAGCGGATTCTGGACAAAGGCGGCCTTTGTCCGGTCCGGATTGTTGAGATATCCGAGGCCTACACAGGAACCGGATACGCAGATTTCGCCACTTTCGCCGGGCTCGGTGACCAGATGGTCATGCTCATCCAGCAGGAAGACGTGTTCATTGGGGAACGGGATGCCGATGGGCAGTGCTTCGTTCTCGGCAAACGGACGGTCTACGATGTAATAGGTGCAGTTGCAGGTGATTTCTGTCGGCCCGTACAAATTGACATATGTGACATTCGGCATGGCGCGCATGAGCTTGTTCAGGTGCTTAATCGGCATCGTCTCACCGGAGAAGAGGATCATGCGGATTCTGTCCGGCGTTTTGTACGCCAGGGCGTTCATGGTGGTGAGGAAGCACAGCGCACTGACCGCCCAGATGAGCATGGTGACATTATGCGCACACAGATAGTCCATTAGGACAACCGGCTGCGTAAAGTAGGGGGTCGGGACGATGAGCACCTCAGCACCGGTCATGAGTCCGCTGTATATGTCCTTGACAGAGACATCGAAATCAAAGGGTGCCTGGTTGGCCAGAACATCCTGCTCGGTGATGCCGAAAATCCGGGTGAAATCCGGAATGAAGTCAATGACATTGCGGTGGGAGATGACAACGCCTTTCGGGGTTCCGGTCGAGCCGGAGGTGAAATTGACATAGAGCGGATCTATATCCGTCATCCCGCTGCGGCGTGCCTGGAGGGCAGCGTCATCTATCGGTGTCTCAAGCAGGTCTTCAATCAGGGCGATCGGTCCGTCATAGCCAAAGCCGGTGAGCGTCTCGCGATGAGCCCTGTCCGTTACGACGAGCGGCGTATGAGTCGTCTCAATAATGGACAGGATACGGGCACCTGGATGACGCAGATTGAGCTGCGAATAGGCGCAGCCAGCATAGACGGCGCCCAGAAATCCGGAGATGGTCTGAACGGATTTATCCATATAGAAACACACGATTGAGCGGGGATCTGCAAACGGAATGAGGCCG
>JAFSZW010000188.1 GCA_017458865.1 Clostridia bacterium | reverse complement strand
TGGCATAGTTTCCCTAAGGTAGCCTCAGATGCATTTTTTGCTGGGGAACTTGCAAATCTGAGGAAGCGAGTCTGCAAATCCCCTTATGTCAGCCTACGAAGCTTCGTCAGCTGGCATGCTCCACGCGATCCACATCAGGGAAATCAGAATCCTTAAGGACCTTGAGCTGAGCATCCAGATGGATGTTAATCGCAGAGATGGTAGTAAAGAAGAAGATACGCATAGCAGTACGTCCTTTGTAAGTAGCAAGGTGGTAGTCGTTGAGGAGCCGGTTGTTGACGCGCTCACAGGCAGTACGCTGCTTGTAAGTGTTCTTGAAGAGCTCCGACTCCCTGGGAATAGGCGGGAAGAGGCGAAGATCGCTGCTCGACTTCACGTAAACACAGCGACCGTACTTGGACGGAGAGCAGTTGGCGATACAGGGACAGGTACTGGTGGACTCACCTGCAGCAGCAAGCGGGCAACGGTACTTGAGCCGGTTGTTCTTGTAATCCATGCCCTGGTAGACCATGCGCTTCCCACAATGGCAGATGGGAACACCATCGTTGTCATAGGTGATGGTGTCCTTGATGGACTTCTTCTTCCCACGGCCGTTGAGGTCAATGAGAGGATTGACGTGCCAGGTGTTCACGCAGAGGCGGTAGGTAGGCATGTTGTCGTGAGCGGAGTCGAGGCAGACGTTCTGTATGCCGTAGTCTGGGTTAGACGAAAAGAACTCGTGAAGGCAGATCAGGCCGGAAGCCGAGTCGTGACGACGGGCAGAAAGTATACGGATGTGCATGGGCAGATCGACATGGTGATCAGGGTTGTACGCCGTGAGGGTATAGATGGTGTGCCCGAAGTAATTCTTCTCAAGATCACTGTCATATCCCCAGGTGGCGTCTGCATCAGAGAAGTGGCGGGGACAGGTACAGTTGTGGATACCACACTTATGGCAGTCACAGCGATGGTGACCATGGGGACTGGCATGAACGTGGAAGCATGTTCCATCGCCGGAAATCGTGTTAACAGCAGCGAGCAGACCAGCCTCCTCGGAGCTCTTGATGCCAAGAATGCGGAGGAGTCCCTGGTAAACGACGCCAAAGGTATTGGGGAAAGCCTTGCCGGAAGTGATGATGCGCTCGCATTCTTCCGTAATACTGGGATTGGAATCAGGGAGCTTGCCATCTGAGCCGATGCCCTTGCTGTTCTTGGTCTGGAAGACCTCGTCAAGCGCATTGGCATTGCGATCACAGGGAAGGACATCGTTGATACCGAGGTGCATTTCAGAACGATTCTGGCCCCAAAGACGGATCATGAACTCGTAAAAGGAAGCAACAGCCGGGGTATCAGAAGGCGAAAAGCCGGCAAGAGCCGCAATGTCAGGGTCGGATCTGAGCTTGTCGACCATCGCAGTGATACTGAGGACATCAATACGGGACATGAGAATGAAGCTGCGAAGGATTTGGGCCTGTCCCTGAGCAGGGCGCCCGAACCTGGGGTAAAGCGGCCGGATGTATTCCATGGCCGCATCAATGTCGAGCCGGGTCATAACCTTAACAATGGGCCTGAACCTCAGGTTGAAGTAATTACGTTCGGTATCGTCTTTCTTATTCATACGATAGTCGTGAAGGAAGTTGCGATAGTCTGAATTAGACTGCCATGAGATTAACATAGGGATGCCTCCGTTTTTTACCGCCGCAGCGGGGATAACACCCCTATTCATTACGCGACGCCGCAGCGTCGCAAAAATTGTATATGTCAATATGGTAATTAAACGAACTTTGATCTAGTTTTTTGTGCAATATGCACAAAAACTGGAAAATCCCGATTTTGGGAGGGGAATCCCTTTCTTTCTGACTGGTTAAGAATCGGGAATGGAATCGGAAACAAATACCCAGCTAAACGAATGAATAAAAAAGGACTTCGAATGCATAAAATTGCATCGAAGTTGAGGAAATAAAAAATCGGAGAGCCCAAATGAGGCCCGTAAATAAAGGGCTCAGGACTTTCCGAGAACACTCTATTACGATAAAAGAGTGTGCATTGGTTTGCTGTGGACAACCCCGGGCGTGACTGCCTACTCCACATCTTCTAGAACGTGTTCCCTCTGACCTGATAATCTGGCTGTATCCTGTGCCTGGTCGACAATCTTTAGACCTTGTACTCTGATCGTGTCCCGCCCTCAGCCAGCGAACAACCAGTAACCATCTAATTGCCGCAATCAGCATCCGTGGACACTCCGAGATCGTTCATTTCATCTGTGAGAACCGCTGCACTCAAAAAAAGGACCACCATCCCCTGCTCAAACGACCACTAAGGGCCACTCCTTGTGGCCCTTTTTTGATTCATTTAATTGTTCATCAGGCAATGAGTCAGAAGCGTGGAAAATCAGTGCTTTTTTTAATGTTTGTATCCCGCTTCGATAACGTATTCCCAGGAGCAAGAGGCGATCTGCACATCAACTGCCTCGACAATCAGCATAAGATCGATGTCTTTGGGAGCTTGGAAACCCAAACCGGTATCCGTCATCAGGAGATCGCATGCAGTTCCACCAATGATGGCATACTGCTCATCATATCCCCAGTCTCAGTCTCTAAAGCGCTCAACTCCGTCCATTTAGCTCCTTCCATAAATCTGCCAGTATTTCTTCCACAGCTTCTTGTATGCGTTCATCCCTGTCTTCGCTTAGCGCAAGTACGAGAGAAAGCCGATCCACACAGTTTCCTGTAGAAAGCTTCTTCGGATCGTATCTCCATAATTCCACAGCGCATTGGTCATCCATGCTTTGCAACCTGGTGGATCCGATCTTATCCCATGCAGCAACCGAATCTGCTGCAAAACACTCAGCCAATGGTGGGTTCATCATTGAGTACTCAGACAAGGCTGAATATCCACTCATGAGCAGTGATTCATTGATTTCTGATTTTGGAATGAAGATTGTTCTCTTCACAGGATTACACATGCTTCCTCTTGCGATTTCAAACAATTCTTCCGGAGACCTTTCAGAACAAATGACCTTTTGAACGCCCCGTTTCTCTGTTTGAATTAGCCCCATCTCTTGTAATTGCCTTGATGCTCTGGAAATAGATGTGGCAGTGAATCCCAGTTTCCTGGATGCTTCCCTGGTCAGCAATTCACCTCATCCCTGGTAAATGTAAAGCAGCAAAAGCAGTTGAGCAGAAGGAAGCATGCCTGATATATCAATCTTCTCTGCATCTCCACGTTCCTGAAGGTATAGAGCCATAAATGGTAGATATATCTGTTTACCATCCACAATAAACGGAATGTGATCACGAAGGAGATATTCTTTTTTGCCGGTATGTCAAATGATCCGGAATCAGCACAGCAGGCGCATCTCCAGTCCTTGCGATCGTATCCAGATGCTTTTGAATGGCAGATACTGCTTCAAGTTCCTCTTTCGGATATACGAATATAGCCGGATTTCCATCCAGTGTGACTCTCTGCATCCTGTAGCGCGCATGAATGAAATTGGGCAAGGAATTCATAGCATCGTCCCTATACACAACCCGCATTCCAAGAACCCGATTCAGGTATTCCATCGCATCATCTCCATTATTAACTTTCAACTGTATTACAACTCTTTTTAAGTTATAAGTCAAAAGCAAAGTTGTGATAAAAATGAGTATATCCCCAAAATAGCGAAAATCTGCGATTGATCCTCGAATCATCTGGCGACAGTTCCTGTACACAATCAGGTACATTCTTACCCTCCATGTCAGGAACTGCGGTATAGTTGACTCTTCATGATCCTTGCCCATTTTGCCTGTTGTTCAGATCTCGAGGATCAGTCGATCAGCTCCATTTCTATGAGTGCGCCAAGAAGCCCGTCAGGCAGATCGAGGCATGAATACGCGGCAATGCGCTGCTCTGAGGTTGGCAGGGACTGACTCAGATTGAGGATCTTCTCCTTTACCTGGTTGTCCATCCTGACAGGGAGCAGCATATCATACAGCAGCGTCCGCTTGTCAAGCGCCGGACAGGAAAGGTCATGCCACTGCAGAGAGACCGCCTCGCCCGGCGCTGCATTAAGCATCAGCGTGAGCGTTCGCCGGATGGAATCGTATCTGCCGGAAACCGGGCAACTGCACGCATCCGGCAGACGGTTCGGAACGTCGACCAGTTCAATCCTCGTTTGCCGGTTCGCCGGGAGAATATCAGCGGCACCATTTGGGGCGTCAATCATGACCTTCATGCCGCCATCCGCCGTTACAGTAATGCTGCATCTTGTTTCGCAGCGGCTGTACAGCGGCGAAACCGGAGACTGGCCGTTGTCCTCAATCAGTGTATGGCTGCCGTTCGCGCCGGCAAAGATGCGGAAACTGAGCATTTCAGGCAGCGGGCAGCCATTGCTGAGCACATCCGCGCCATCCATGGGAATGATGGTGCCCGGACGGACAAAGACCGGCATGCCGGAAAGCGGCCTGAAAACGCGAATACACTGTCCGCCATGATAGCGCCAGCCGGTGAAGAAGTCGATCCATTCCCCCTCCGGCATATAGAACGCGGTTGCACCGAGTCTGGTGTCCTGGCTTTCAGGCGTCAGGATCGGGGCAACCAGCATCTCATCGCCGAAGATGTACGCCTGACGCTGTGATTCGAGCGCATCGAAGCTCTTATAGTCGTAATACAGCGGATAGAGCATCACGGAGCCTGTTTCCGTCACTCTGACTGCCTGGTCGTACAGCCACGGCGTGAGGCGGTGGCGAAGACGCAGGAAGTCCTTCATGATCGCCTCGCCTTCCATGGAATAGCACCATGGTTCCTTGCGCAGGAACTCGTTCAGGGAGGCATGTAGACGCATGATTGGTGAGAAGACACCGAACTGGACCCAGCGTACAGTCAGAGACTCATCCCGGATGCCAAGCATATGTCCGCCGATGTCGTGGCTCCACCAGCCATACCCGATATTCGCAGCTGTCGCTGTAAAGTATGGCTGGAACTGGAGGCTTTCCCAGGTAATCCACGTATCGCCTGAGAATCCAACCGGATATCTGTGGCTGCCGGGACCACCATACCGAGAGAATGTCATGCTGCGTTCCCCGTGGCTGTTCTCATACAGCCAGCGGGTGTGGTTGAGCACAAACAGCGGATCCACACCGGCTACGGAGCTGCCGCCGCGCTGCTGCCAGTCCAGCCACCAGAAATCGACGCCGGTTTTCCTGAAGGTATCCAGCACAAAACGTTCAAAGGTCTCCAGGAAATGAGCATCTGATGCATCGAACTCAACCGGTTCACCTGAGGCTGGGTCAATGCCCATCGCCTCCGCCAGCGCCGGATAGATCTCCTCATATGCCCGCACGCCGTCCGCCGGATGTTCATTCAGCGTCACATGCAGATGCTGTTCATGCAGCCAAGCGAGGAATCCCTCGGGATCCGGAAAGTACTCGCGGTTCCAGGTATATCCTGTCCAGCCTGCGCCGTATTTGGGATCAATTTCCGTCAGATGCCAGTCCATATCCAGAACGGATACCGACAGCGGGACCGCCTCATCCCGGAAGCGTTCAATCAGGGTGCGGTAGCTCTCCTCAGTATACGGATAGTACCGGCTCCACCAGTTGCCCAGCGCATACCTTGGAATCATCGGCATGGCACCGGAGAGCCTGTAGAAATCACGCAGCGCATCCTTGAAGTTCCAACCGTAGGCAAAGAGATACAGGTCAATGCCGTGATCCATCGCCGGCTGCAGGTTTCCCTGTTCATCAAGCAGCATGCTTTGGCTGTCATCAAGGGTCGCAAATCCCTCAAGGGACATGATGCCCTCCTCAAGCGGGATCTCCCCATTTGCCCTGTCAAGCGTTCTGGCGGTTCCGCCGAGATTGCGCACACTCTGACCATACACCCAGATCGCACCATGGTTGAGCATCCGCCCCTTGAATGAGGCGGTCAGGCCGGTGGCGGAGAAAGGCCTGCGGTCATAGCGGATACGTACTGAATCCGTTTCAATGATCAGCGCATCGTCCTTCTCCGTGCACGTATACTCAGGCACCGGAAAATGACGATTAATGGCCAGCTTAGTCGCACCGTCCAGGAACCGGTTTTCCGGTTCATACTCAAAGCGGATCAGCCGGTTCGTGAGCATCGTAATCCGATATCCCTGCCCGGTAATCACAGCACCCGCATCCGGTGTGGGATTCAGTGTCCAGTAGTCGGTAAACATGGGGTCCCTCCTTAATCAGTCACAGTTGTATCCGACATTTCCATAAGAATGATTGAACAGGTTTCACCTGCACCATCTGTCAAATGAAACCTGGCAGATTCACTATCCGAGCACCACGGAAAGCATGCCAAAGAAGATGAGCGTGAGCGCCAGGAGCAGCAGTTCCTGCTTCCAGCGTTTCAGCATAAGACCGGCGCACTCCCGCATGAACGCATTTGGCCAGAACCACCAACTGGTCCTGCCGCCGATGCCCTCAGCGGGAAGTCCCGCCTGGGCTGCCCAGATGCCGCTGCGGAACACATGGTAATTGGTCGTCGCAAACACCGTCTTGCCGTCCGGCTTTATCCCGTCAATGATCTTCTTCGAAAAAGCCATGTTCTGATACGTATTCACGGACCGGTCTTCAAGCAGAATGCGGGAACTTGGAATCCTCTGGGAGACCAGATACCTGGACATGGCCTCAGCCTCCGGCATGGGCTCATCCTCGCCCTGTCCGCCGGACGGGATGAACACTGCCTCTTTCCCCGTCTCCGCCTTCTGTTTATGCCAGAATGAAATCGCCCTGTCGACTCTGCCGCGCAACAGCGGCGGCAACGTTCCGTCCCTGCGGAACCAGCAGCCCAGGATGACAATGAAATCCTTATCCGGCGTCGGCTGATATCTGGCTGCCTTTACACTGCAGACAGCGGAGCCTGCCAGCATGCACTCAAAGTAGGCGAATACAGAGGCATACGTATTATGCAGTGCATCGCGCACATTGCCCTGCCATCCCGGCGCATCTGTGTGCTGCGAGAACAGGTAAAACCCCAGCGCCTCGCCGCCCAGCAGCAGAATGCTCACCATCAGGCCGAGCATGTTCTGGGGCCGGATGCCCTCACGCCTGAGCAGCTCGAGATTGCTGAACGCCATGACGCCTGCAAACAGGACAATCACCGGCATCGTGATCATCATGAACCGCATACTTGCGCTGTTGATGGCAGAATAGCCTGAAAGCATGCTGAAGTGTGCAGGATCTGCGATATGCCGGACCGTTACCTCCAGCATAACCATCCCGGTCACCAGCGCATAAAGCGCAAATCCGGCGAAATAAATAGTGGAATAGGCGTAATATGCCGGCCCTCTGGCCAGACGGTAATGCCAGAGGGCGATCGCGCTCACCGTCAGCCAGAAAACAGTCACGCCAATGAGTGCAATAGTCTCGCCGGAGTACCCGTTCGTCTGGGGATCATAGACCGTGTGCAGGTGATTGACCCGCAGCGGATGGTCTATGACGACTTTCCCATTCTCATCATAGACCCGAATCTGGGTTTCGCCCGGTGCATCCGGAAACACGGGTACACTGAGATACCCGTCGTGCACTGTCATTTCCCCCATGTGAGCAACGCCCGGCTGCCCCATGTCTATGCGGGGCGGATTCCCTGGATCATTCTGGACCGACTCAGGCAGCGGCACATAAACGGTATACTGGCGGACCAGCAAATGCCGGCAGATGGCACAGAGGATAATCAGCCCTATCGCACATACCGCGATCTGTTTTGCAGCTCTTCTGAACACCGTTCCCTCCGTATCTGTATCCTCACGGCATTTCGCCGCGAATCCCGCCCGCTCCGTCTGACGCCGACCATGGCATCTATCTGCTCATTTTTTTTGCCTCTGTCCGGCAATCTGATACCGACAGTTTACACAATTAAGGCGTGGTGAGCAATAGACTCTCGAAGTTTTTTTCACACAGATGTCCACGCATTCCATTTCGAAATGAAAAGAGCCGGGAAATTCCCGGCTCAAATAGTTTATTTCTGCGGCTGCACAAGCGAATGATAGCAAAGAACCTGACGTTCCTGGCCCAGATCGACCATACTCGGGCGGGACTTGCGGCATTCGTCTGTTGCGTACGGACAGCGCGGTGCAAACTTGCAGTACGTAATGGAGTACTCCTTGTCCTCCATGTCAGGCATGACCATGTTGTCCTTCCATTTGTCACCGACACGCGGGACAGCATTCATCAGCAGCTCCGTATACGGATGTGCCGGGCTGTCCATGAGCTCCTTGGCCGGTCCGTACTCGATCAGGCCGCCGCGGTAAAGCGTCGCGATGTAATCGGATACGTAGTAGGCTGTGGAGAGGTCGTGGGTGATGTAGATGAAAGATACCTGATACTGCTCCTTGAGGTCCTTGAAGAGGTTGACGATGTTCATCTTCATGGACGCGTCAATGGCGGCAACCGGCTCATCCGCGATGATCAGCTTTGGCCGCGTGATCAGTGCGCGGGCGATGGAGATACGCTGCAGCTCGCCGCCGGAGAACTGCGTCATGTACTTGCCCTTAACCACCTGCAGAGACATACCGACATTGTGCAGTGTCTCGTCAATCAGCTTGTCCGCCTCGCTCTTCGTCTTGCTGATGCCAAGGCGGAGCGCTGTGTTGTACAGATAGCTGTCAACGGTCTTGCGCATGGAGAATGTCTCATAGGGGTTCTGGAAGATCGGCAGAACATCCAGCTTGAACTGGTTGGGATCATAGGACTTTTTGTCCGAATAGTCATGTCCCAGCAGCGTAATGGATCCCTCATCCGGATCATGCAGACGAAGAATCATCTTACAAAGCGTGGACTTGCCGCATCCGGACTCACCGACGATGGAGAGAATGACAGGCTTGCCGGCATCAATGCTCAGGGAGACATTGTCAACCGCAACGATCTTCTTCCGGCTCAGCATGCCGCCGATTCTGAAAATCTTGCTGACATTCTTGACTTCAAGCAACTTGTCTGCCATATCACTTCACCTCCGGTTCCAGATAGTGGCAGGCTGCATAGCGGCCTGGCTTGATCTCACGGAACTCCGGCGCCGGATCCTGGCGGCACTTGTCCGTTGCCATCGGGCAGCGGGCAGCAAACCGACATCCTGGCGGCGGGTTCTTGAGTGCCGGCGGACGGCCTGGGATACCGACCATCTGGCTCTTATCGCCAACGCGCGGGAGGGCGCCAATCAGCATCTTCGTGTAGGGATGGATCGGGTCCTCAAAGATGTCCTCGGTCTTGCCCAGCTCAACAAAGCTGCCTGAGTACATGATGCCCATGCGGTTGGTAATCTGGTAATGCACGCCCATGTCATGGCTGACGATGACCAGCGTGTTCTTGAACTGCTGCTGCAGGCGCATGAGCATCATCAGAATGCCGCGCTGCACAACAACGTCAAGTGCGGTGGTCGGTTCATCTGCCAGAACGACGTTCGGGGACATGAAGGTTGCCAGAGCAATAATGGCACGCTGACGCATACCACCGGAGAGCTGGAACGGGAATGCCTCGAGAACATCCGGCGAAAGGCCAAGCTCTTCGAGATACTTCGCAACGCGTGCGAGGGTCTCAGCCGGCTTTTCGTTCTTCTTGTCCTCGTCCGGGATGGAATCGAGGAACTGGTCCTTAAGCCGTACGATCGGGTTCAGAACGCTCTGTGCCGCCTGAGGCACATAGGAGATGTTGTTCCACCAGCTCTTGCGGATCTGGCCGGATTCATAGGAGAACGGTTTCCCGTTCTTGGTGCCGCTCAAAATGACGCGGCCTTTATCGATCTCAAGCGGGAACTCGACAATGTCATAAAGGGTCTTTAGCAGAGTAGACTTTCCGCATCCGGATTCGCCTGCAATACCGAATACCTCATTATCAAAGATCTCAAAGTTGACGTCCTTGACAACATGAATATTGCCGTCGATAGTCTTATAGGAGGCGGACAAATGATCAATTTTCAGCATCTTTATCTACCTCGTTTCATAGCCATATAGTCATTGTATCCTGTGATCAGCATGAACAGGCCGACGAACAGCACGATGGTGCCGACGATGGGCGGGAGGATCCAGTTCCAGCGGCCCATCATGATCGCATTGTAGTTGCGTGCCCACTGAATCATGTTTCCGAGGGAAACCAGGTTGCCCGGCGAAAGGCCGAGAACAGCCAGACCCGACTCAGAGGCAATTGCGCTCAGGGTTGCGTTCATGAAGTTCGAGAGGGACCAGGTCAGTGCAAACGGCAGGATTTCGGTCACAACCGTCTGAATGGTGCCCTCACCTGAGAACCACGCGGTATGGATGAAGTCGCGCTCTTTCATGGTCAGCGCCATGGACCTTATCTGGCGGCTCGGCCATGCCCACGCAAAGACGGCGAGCACAAGCGCCAGCAAAAGCACTGTGGAGCTGCCCTTCATCAGAGAGGTCATCATGATCAAAACCGGCAGGGACGGGATAACGACGAAGGTATCGGTGATCAGCATGAGCACACGGTCCAGTCCGCCGCCGACAAAGCCTGAAATGAGGCCGACGAGCACACCGACAACAGTACCGATTGCCGCGACGATGAATCCGATCGTCAGCGAATTGTGGATGGCCTCAATGAGCAGCCAGAAGATATCTTGGCCCTGGGAGGTCGTGCCCAGCCAGTGTTCGCCGGACGGTGCGAGGTTCTTTGCGCGGATGTTGTTCGGGAACGGGTTGGTGTGCGGAATAAAGTACACCACAAATCCCAGTATCAGGAAAAAGATGGTAATGATTAAGCCAAGCTTAAGCCTAAGGGGAGCATTTTTCCAAAACTTCTTCATTTAGCAGTCCCCCTTTCTCAGCTGTACCGGATACGCGGATCAATAAACGGATAGATGAGGTCGGCAATCAGCGTGCAGGTGGAAATGGCAACAATGGAGATGGTAATACATCCCAGAATCATGTTGTAGTCCGACTGCATGATCGCGCCCTGGATCAGGGTGCCGACGCCCGGATATCCGAAAATGATCTCCGTCATGATGGAACCATTAAAGACGCCGCCAAGGCTCATGGCCAGAGCCGTGATCTGCGTCAGAATGGAGTTCCTGAACACATAGTTGATGCCGATCTTCTTCTCGCTGAGTCCGCGATAGCGGGCATACAGCACGAAATCTTCCTCAGCGGTCGTACTGGACAGGGATTTCATCGAAATGATCCACCAGCCCGTGCCAAGGAGCAGGATCGACAGTGCAGGCAGCACAGAGGAACGAAGCAGCGTTGCAATGAATGCGCCGGTGCCGTTGCTGTACTGGATTGTAGCCTGGAGCGGGAACCATCCAAGTACATAAGCAAAGATAATTTGCAGAACCAGTGCGAGGATAAAATACGGGATCGGGTAAATACAGATAGCGATTGCCTCAAGAATCTTCGAGGACCGCTTGTTCTTGCGGAAACCTGCAAGAAGGCCGATCAGGTTGCCTATGATCCACGCGATAATCGTCGTGATCATGGACAGGCCGACCGTATACGGCAGGTTCCGTGCAATGATCTCGCCGCATGGCGTCGGATAGCTCATCAGAGACGGTCCGAAATCAAAGTGCAGCAAGCCTTTCCACAGGAAAGAGATGTACTGCTCCCAGAGGGAGCCTTCAAGACCAAACTGAACACGCAGCGAAGTGCGGAGCGCCTCTTTTGCCGCCGGATCCATCTGGCCCGAGCGTGCCTGCATCTGTCCAATCATGCTCTCCACCGGGTCCGATGGGAACATGCGCGGGATGAAGAAGATGAAGGTAACGCCAATCAGAATCGTAAGCGCCCACGTGAGAACACGCAGACCCAGATACTTCCAAAATTTCACTGGTTACACTCCTTCTTTCGTACTCGCATGAATAAGGAATGCACGCGCTGCCGAAGCAGCGCGTGCAAGAACGAAGCTTATGGTTTGTCAGCTTCAGTGCATCCCTTATTTCACCAGCGTGATGTACGGAGCGATGTACTTGAAGCAGCTCCACCACCACCACGGACCGTTGTAAGCGTTTGCTGCATTCGGATAGCCTTCCCAGACAGAGCTGTTGGTCGGCACGAACTTGACGCCAGAATGGAAGCCGAGGAACGGCATATCCTTAATGGCAACCTTGACAAACTCAAGGCCCAGCTGATAGGACTCTTCGGAATCCGGAGAAACCTTGGCCAGCTTATGGATGATTTCGGTAGCTTCCGCGTTGTTCCAACGGGTGCCCTGGCCGGAGCCAAGCTCGCCAACGGGCTTGATCAGGTCAGCATCCCAGCCGGAGATCTGATCATAGATGTCCTTCGTAATGAAGCCGGTCGGCCAGATGCCGCGCAGCTCGAATTCGCCGGTACCATTGATGGTATCCCAGGTAGCGGAGGACTCGGAGGAAATCTCGCAGTTGAAGCCGAACTTGCTCAGCTGGTCATAAGCAGCGATAACGCCGCGGCCTGCCTGAGCCTCGGTATCGGCCAGATAGGTGAGGTGAATGACGAACGGCTTGCCGTCGAAATACCAGCCATCGGACTTCTTCTCAAGGCCAGCCTTGATGAAGAGCTTCTCAGCTGCTTCAGGATTGTACTTCCAGCAGCCTACGCCGAACATGTCGATGAGTTCCTCATCGGTGCCCTCAATGCCGAGGTCAGCAGCCATGCGCTTTGCATAATCCGGATCCCAGACCTTGGTGGTGGTTCCATCGCCGAGGTCGAGTTCGAACTCGTTGGTGAGCCAGTCAAGCACCGGCTTGTAGTAGAGCTCCTGGCCGGCGGAGGTGGCGGTGATGATCGGGAACGCGGATGCGCGGCCGGCACCGTCGAAGATGGAGAGGGAGATCTCGTCGAAGTCCATTGCGAGCGCTACGCCCCAACGGAAATCAGCGCTGTCATACGGAGCGCCGTTGCCAATGCCGAATCCAATGCCCTTGGAGCAGGGGTCATCGGAGGTAGCATACGGGAACTCATTGTACCAGCAGGCGATCTTGTTGTTCTGGCTGACCATGTACTCAAGGATTTCAGGCGTGACTTCGCACAGGAGGTCAACCTGGTTGTTGATCATGGCCATCTGACGGGTGGTATCGTCGCCAAGGACGCGGCACCAGACATACTTTGCAGGCGCCATCTCGGGGGTAATGCCATAGTGCTCAGCACCGGCGATGCCCAGCGTGGAGCTGGTCCAGTCCTCGCGGAGCTCATAGAGGATCCACTGGCCGTTCGGATCATAATCCTTAACGGTGTACGGTCCTGCGGTTACAGGGGTAGAATCCTTGAACTGGGTGACGTCCTCAACTTTGGAGTAGATGTGCTCCGGTACGACATAGTAGTCGCAGCCCCAGATGGTAACACCAAACTTGAGGGAGAGACGCGGGAAGGAGTCGACCATGTGGAATTTCACAGTGTAGTCGTCAACCTTCTCAACAGATGCGAGCACGCTGTTGGTATAGGCAGAGCAGCCAATACCGGCGTTCTCTTTGATCATGTTCATGGTGAACACAACGTCATCTGCATTGAGATCTTCGCCATCAGACCACTTGAGGCCTTCGCGGATCTTCACGGTGAACTCGGTGTAATCCTCGTTCGCCTCAGGCAGCGCAGCGGCAACCTCGCCGAACTGCTCGCCCAGAGCCGTGTCGATTTCCCACAGGTGGGCGGTAATCAGCTGATGGATACCAAAGCCCATCTGAGTGCCCAGCATGTACGGGTTGAACTGTCCGGGGACGTCCGTAGGTGTCTGGGTTTCCATGATCAACGTCTCGCTGCGCGGGGTTCCGACGTCGGTCATCTCTGCAAGGGCGGTGACGCCGAGGCACAGGCACAGCACCATTGCGATTGCAACAGCCAGAGAAAGGATTTTTCTCATAATGAAAATACCTCCTTCAATATTTCTAACGGACTTTTGTCCGCTAGTGTCAACTTTTGAGTTTAACGATAAACGATTCCTGTTCGTTAAACAACTGTTTGAATTCTACCATACCCATTTTTTAACGTCAAGCTCAAATTACCAAAACAAGGCCCATGTTTTTATTACATTTTTCAAATATACTTGTCAATTCACGCCTGTTTCAGGCCCATTCATTTCAGAAATTTCACAGAGTCTACCATTGCCTTTTTGCTTTTACTCAGTCGTCGAGGCAAACCATCCTGTTCCCAGCTGCGACAGCATCAGGGGCTGCTGATCTGCATTTGAAGAAAAAACTGCCCCTTGGGCAGGTATAATAGTATTCATCTCAGAGGGCTCCGCGTCCGGTGCATCGTAAGCCCTGGGCGAATAAAGGGGGCTCAAAGAATTCTCTTATGTACAGGACTCATGGGAGCTGTCTTGAATTCTTTGCACCCCCAGAATCATCCTCATTCTGGTTGGTTGGAAATCAATCTCTGTATGGCTTTTTTATTCCATTCTGCTGTTTCCCAGATTACAAGCTGCTGGTTCATGACCTCACATATCAGATGCGGTTTATCTCCGGAGTTGTCTATCACTCGGGTATGATCTGCAATGCGTATGAGCCTCGATAAATTCCTCAGGGACTTTCCATAGCAGCCGATGTTTTTTCTTCAGGCACATCGTGACCTCCGCCTTTGGCGCAGGATTTATCCCATTCCACATTGATATATGGAGTGTTCGTCAGCACAAACACCGCATGTATTTCATGTCCCTGTTCTTTTGCCTCTTGCAGCAGCTCAAGATTGCGATCTGTGGATAATACAGACTCAAACGTGAAATCCTTATGTGTTTTTAATTACATTCTCCTAATTCTTACACCTCCTGTGCTGCCTCCAGGTCTGAACATTGTGATATCCGTTTGATATCACCACCATTTACATCGGTTCCGCAAGTCGGAATCCCCTTGATAATTGTACCCTGATTCCGTGAACAATACAGGTGAGTCCTGATGATATAGGGGCTTTTACAACGACACAAGGCGAAATGAATCGTTATTGCTATATGGCAAGAAAAGCTTGTACCGTATGACTTCAAGCTGCATTACTCACCGAAGGTCTTCACGGATTCAGGTGTACTTTTACCTGAACCGTTTGGCCCTGCAAAAATCAGAATTCTCTGATGATAAAAGTTAGTCAAGAACATATTCCACCCGTCCATCTGCATAGATCTTTGTAATCATTCCGCTATCTTTCTCTATTCTGGTAACATAATCCATTACGGGTACATCCACCTTTTGAGCAACTGCCTCCTGACATGCAGCTTCAAACTCATCTGAGGACATATCAAAGACCGTCTTATGTGCAGTCTCCAGTTTGACAGGGAAAAAAACCTTTTCGGCATTGAATTTTCTCTCCAAAGTGTTCATTATCGCATTGAACGTATGCCCCATCTCAGATGCAATGCGAGTGGTCTCCTCGCGAACGCCTTCATCAAGTCGAATTGTACTTGTAGACATATTGATCAACTCCTTTCGAGATGAGTATAACTTCAAACTACGGATTTGTCATCACAATTGATGCCATTTGTGTTGACCTTTACGCGTCGCCAGGAAATGGGGGTGCAAAGAATTCTCTTATGCACAGGACTCGTGGAAGTTGTCTTGCAAGGTAAATACTTTGCACCCCTCTCCCTAATAATCAAAACTCCCACTGTTGAAAAGCAACAGGAGTTTTTGCGTCAAATTCCTCTGGATGAGCAGAAGAGTCAGATGCCAGCGCGTTTTGTTGAGACATTCGGCACAAAATCAATACGTAATGTCGTATTCATTGCAGATGCAAGCCGTTTTAGATTATTCAGGCTGGGATTTTGATTCCATTTTCCAGTCTGCTAATGTCAGCCTGACCGATCCCAGGGCACTCAGGCAATTGTGTCTGAGTTATTCCAGCTCTGATCCATGCGTCCATACAGCAAGAGAGTTCTCAAGCTGTCGGAGCTGGGAGGCAATTTGTGCTTCCTGATGATGGATAAGTAGCACAACGATGTAGTACGAAGCAATTTTATCATACACTCCGAAATTGCCACTCTCATCGATAAAAATGATCAGTTCTCTCATTCTTGATCTCCGTAAAAAACAATAAAGGCGGGTGTCTTACCCGCCAGCAGATGGACCCGGGTCTTTCGACCAGCCCTAATCAGTTTCCTGATCTTGATGCGAGCGTACCAAAGAAAGCCTTTTTGATCAAGCTTCATGCTGCAAATCGTCAGGAAAAATTCACCTCTCGAATCCAGTGACCAGAGGTTCTCTTTCTCAAACATGACACCGATGCCGAGCGATTTCAGCTCCCGGATGTACTTGATGCTGTCGACAGTGTTGCGGGCAGACCGGCTGATGGACTTGGTAAGGATTATGGTGATTTTCCCGTCGCAACAGTCCT
>JAFSZW010000187.1 GCA_017458865.1 Clostridia bacterium | reverse complement strand
GCGGTAAGGAAACCTGGAATAAACCGCTTGAGATGCCCCGAATGGCGTCTGTCAGGGTTACCAGCGATACAGCACTTCCACCACTGAGGCGGCTGCCATAACCGCAGGGAAGCGGTATCCATCATTGAAGGATGCAAATTCCAAATCAGTCCCAGAGACGATTGACAAGTGAGACGGAGGGATTCAGAGATGACAGGTGCTATGATGAAAATGCTGGAGCCGGAAATAAGGAAAAGGGAGACTAAGGCAAACGTTAACAGTTTACTCTTTGATGCAGGCTGGGCTGAGGCTGATGCTTTTGAGCGTGCTGCTAAGAATTACGACGTTTCTGTCGAGTAAGTGAATGAAATGATGCATCCCAGAATGGCAGTGTAACGATAAGGCAGCTCTTCGGGGCTGCCTTAAAAGCTTTTCATATTGGCCGAGAAATTTTGTGGGAAACGCTTTTGGGTTAGAGTGCTTTCCAAGAAACATCCGTCTGATAAGTATTACAAAACTTGACTTAACGTTACAATCCTACCGTGAAGGGAGGCGAATTCACAAGGTTGACTTGTGATCGGTTTCTCACATAAAATAGTACTAAAATCAGGCAGTTTTATACCTGTCTGTGAAAGACCTGAGAGAAGGCGAAATGGTGGGAAGATACGTTAATCCGGGGAATGAGGCATTTCGGAGAATTGCAGGGCTGAACTATGTGGATAAGACGAATCTGATCAGCCTGATGAACGAGAGAATAGGCAGTGAAGAGTGTCTTGTGTGCATCAGCCGTCCTCGACGGTTTGGAAAAACCTATAATGTAAAGATGTTGACGGCATACTATGATTGTTCCTGTAATTCTCATGCACTGTTTGATAACAGGCAGATTGCCAAAATGGAAAGCTACGAAAAACATCTGAATCAGTACAATGTGATCATGCTGGACATAACAGGCTTTATATCGGAAGTTAAAAAGGGGAATGGCGTTTTTCTGGATGTTCCGAAGATGATAGAGAAGGCGTTATGGAAAGATCTGATTGAGATGGGGTTTGTGCCGGGAAGTGGCGACAACCTCAATGATTTCCTGCTGCGATGCACACAGATTGAAGGCGGCAGACCATTTATCTTCATTATTGACGAGTGGGATGCTGTGATTCGTGAAGCAAAGGGTGATCTCGTTGCGCAGGTGGCTTATCTGAATCTCCTGAGGGGATGGTTTAAGGATTCTGCATTTACGCCAAAGGCAGTCGCAGCAGCCTATCTGACAGGCATTCTTCCTATCAGAAAAGATGGATCGCAGTCTGCCGTCTCGGATTTTAAGGAATACTCCATGCTGCAGCCGTCGAAGTCTGCCGGGCTTGTTGGTTTTACAGAAAATGAAGTCAGAGGTCTGTGCGCAGGCCACTGTGTGAGCTTTGAGGAGATCATGGCCTGGTATGACGGGTACGACCTACAACCGGTTGGATCGATCTACAACCCGTATTCTGTGAGGGAAGCGCTGGAATTTGAAAAGTGCAGGGCATATTGGAAAACGACATCTGAACCAAAGACACTGCTCAATTACATCAATATGGACTTTGAAGGCATTCAGGAGAGCGTGGCACGCTTGATCGCCGGTGAACGAATCATTGTAAATGTGGATTCATTTCAGAACGATTTTGAATCATCAAGCAGTGCAGATGACGTTCTGACATTACTGGTCCACCTGGGCTATCTCACATACCACGAAAATGACGGAACAGTACAGATTCCCAATGAGGAAATCCGGGGAGAATTCAGGGAATTGCGTAAAGAGAAACAGCTTAATCAAGGGTGGATGAGGCAGATTGATCGCGGGTAGAATGTTGCCCCAGTCCCGAATGTCTTCTGATAAAAACAGCCCTGACCATGAGCGGTCAGGGCTGTAATGATCAAACGCGAAGGAATGTGCGGACAGTGTCAAGGCACTGCGCACCTTTTGCCCGTCCGAGCTGGTAAACCCGTTCAAGTTCATCCGGATTGTTTTCAGTTCTGCTGATTCCAAGGGATTCATCCGGATAAATCGCGAGGATTTCACCGCGATCTGCTTTCCGGTGTATGTTGTCCAGCTGCTCATTATATCGGAGATAGCGGTTTGCCATGGCGTCCGCGGTCTTTGGATACCTGTGGAGAAGAAGAGACATCAGGGCGGTTCCGCGGCTTTGGGTTTTCCGGTACCCTCTGGGCTGAGTGAGGATGACAACATTCCGGTCATATCCCAGCTCTTCCATGTAGCGGAGCGGAACCGGTTCAATGATGCCGCCATCAAGCAGCAGATGTCCGTCGATACTGACGGGTTTTGAAACGAGCGGCATGGAAGCAGAGGCCCGCATCCACTCAAGATCCAGATCACCGCCGTCCGTACAGGTGTGGTAAATGATGCTGCCTGTTTCAATGTCGGTTGCACCGATGTAGAACTTCATGGGGTTTTCGCGGAAGGCTTTTCGGTCAAAGATGTCCAGCTCATTTGGCAGAACCCGGTAGCAGAAGTCCGCACCGTACAGGTCACCGGTATGGATCAGTGACCAGAGCGAGCAGTACCGCTTGTCCCGGCAGTACTTCTTGTTGTAGCGGATGGCACGCCCGATCTGCCTTGATTTAATGTTTACGCCAAAGACAGCGCCGGCACTGATGCCGGCAGCACCGTCAAACTGGATGCCGTTTTCCATAAACACATCCAGAACGCCGCAGGAAAACAGGCCGCGCATGGCGCCGCCCTCGAGGCTGAGTCCGTTCAAGTGATTCCCTCCTGCATATGCTTAGCCGAAACCGGGGAAAGGGCCGACATCCGTACTGGGGTAATCTGCCGCAGGTGCAGTGCGGATGCCGGCTATGGTTTACTGATGTTCATCGGATGCGGCCTTATAGGCGCCGAGCAGGCGGCAGTTTTCGCAGCAGTTGCTCAGGGAGGCAAGGAGAACCGATATATTGGCCTCGGTGATGCTGCCGGTCAGGTCAACGTAGAAGCGGTACTCCCAGTTCCGATCCTTAATCGGGCGGGATTCGATGTGTGTCAGATTGAAATCGAGCGCCACAAAGGATGAAAGCGCGCGATGAAGCGTTCCGCGCTCGTGGTGCAGCGTAAAGGTCAGTGTGGCCTTGTCCGGAACACTGATTGGGTTCTGGTTTGCACTGACGACGATAAAGCGGGTATGGTTGATGTTTGAGGACTGGATGCGTGGCACCAGCACCTCAAGTCCATAGTGCTTTGCAGCCAGGACGGAGGCAATGGCCGCATAGGCGGGATTGCCGGATTCTGCGACATGTTTTGCGGCGATGGCCGTGTTGAAATACGGGGTCCGAATCCAATGCGGATATTTGCTGAGAAAGTCCGGACTCTGGGCGAATCCCTGGTCATGGCTGAAAACGGTGGTGATGTCCTCAAGCTTTGTGCCGGGGAGGGCGAGCAGGTTCTGTTCGACCGGAAGCAGATACTCGCCGACAATATGGCAGGCGTATTCGCCGAGCAGATCATAGACGTCATTGATGGAGCCGGAGGAGGAGTTCTCGACCGGGACGACGCCATACCTGGCTTCATCTGCAGCGACAGCTTTGAATACCTCGGCGAATGTTTTGTAACTGGTGCGTGAGCAGTCATCGCCGAAGAAACCGACGACGGCGCTTTCACTGAATGCACCGGGGACGCCCATATAGGCGATATTCTGGGCATTCAGGCGGGCATCCAGAAAGCGGAACTGCTCTTTCTTTGAAAGGGCCATGAGCTTTTCGAACAGTTCAATGAGATCCTGATCAAAGCTGTGATCCTGCAGCTGGGCAGTACGGTTTTTGAGCACGATGCGCTCGCGTTCGGGATTCAGGATGTCCTGATGGTGTGCCTGCTTATACAGGGCGACATCACGGGAAACGAGCATGCGCTCTTCAAACAGACGGACAATCTGGGCATCAATGCGGTCAATGGCTTCGCGGCTGGCGTTGATATCGGGGATACTGGTTTGCATAACTCGGGTTACCTTTCTGATGGCATTTGGATGGGTTCACTGCGGGCGGTCATATCGTCCATCATGAGTTCAAGGAGCGTTATGGCCAGGATGCTTTCAATGACTACGGCGGCTCTTGGAACAATGCAGGGATCATGGCGCCCTTTGATTTCAAGGGTTGTATCGGATGCGGTGGAAAGATCCACGGTGGTCTGTGCACGCGCAATGGACGGCGTTGGCTTGATTGTTACGCGGGTCAGAACGGGCATTCCATTGGTAATGCCGCCTGTTACGCCGCCGTTGTGATTGGTCAGCGCGGTAACGGTGCTGCCGCTGTAGGTGAGTGCATCGTTTGCCTCGCTGCCGTGCAGGTCGGCCATGTGGGTCCCGTCACCGAATTCAACCGCTTTGACTGCCGGCACGGAAAAGGCCAGCGAGGCAAAAACGCTTTCAACAGAGCCGAAAAACGGTGAGCCAATGCCGGCAGGGACGCCGGTGGCGGCGCATTCAATCATCCCGCCGACACTGTCAAGGGATTCACGGGCCTGTGCCACATGTGCCCGCATGTCGGACTCCACGCCGGCGTCAAGCAGAGGAAAGGAGGTGAATTCCAGTGCGGTAAGGGAGGCGGGATCGAGGTGCACGGGATCGAAGGCCTCGTCTCTGACTGGCCCAATGCTGAGAATGTGGGAGCCGATCCTGATGCCGCGGGCTTTCAGGATGCTGCGGGCAATGGAACCGGCAAAGACCAGCGGTGCTGTCAGGCGGCCGGAGAAGTGGCCGCCGCCCCGTGGGTCGTTGAATCCGGCATATTTGATAAACCCGGCGTAATCGGCATGACCGGGGCGCATCGTAAAGCGCAGTGCGCTGTAGTCGGAGCTGCGGGTATTGGTGTTGCGGATGATGCCGCAGACCGGTGTGCCGCAGGCATGACCGTTCAGGACGCCGGAAAGGATCTCTACCTGGTCAGCCTCAGCGCGTGCAGTGGCTGTTGGATCCCGGCCTGGGGCCCGGCGCGCCATATAGCGTGCAATTTCAGCCTCGTCAATGGGTGTGCCGGCCGGGATACCGTCAATCACAATGCCGATTCCGGGGCCGTGCGATTCGCCGAAAATGGACAGCTTGTAATGCTCACCGAAGTTACCCCTCATGGATGATCCCTCCCAGATGCGCAAATTCTTCCCAGAAGGCCGGTGCGGATTTGGCAACAGCCTCTGAATCGGTAATGGTGACCGGTCCGCGTGCAAGTGCGCTGGCAATGGCCATGGACATGACCACGCGATGGTCGTTGCAGCCCTCAACGGTCCCGCTTTGCAGCGGCAGTCCGCCGCGGATAATGAGCCCGTCATCCTGCTCATAGCAGATTACCTTGAGGGCCTGCAGGGCAACAGCCATGGCGCGCAGACGATCGCTCTCCTTGAGGCGAAGACGTGCGGCGCCGATTATCCTGCTTTCGCCATGCGCTGCTGCCATGGCGACGGCCAGGATCGGAACCAGATCCGGGCACTGGGAAGTGTCTGCGGTGATGCCGTGCAATGAAGACGGGAGAACGGTTATCGTGTCATCCTTCATGATGATCTGGGCGCCCATTTCATGCAGGAAATGAAGGATGACCTTATCGCCCTGGGTAGAATTGGGATCCAGTCCATAGAGCGTGATACCGGAACCGCCAAGTGCGCCTGCAGTCAGGTAAAAGGCTGCATGGCTCCAGTCCCCTTCCACATAGACATTTCCGGGCGAACGGGGCTGTTGCTTGCCGGGAATGATCAGGGTCTGCCCATTGTCCCGCCATTCAGAATAGACGCCAAACTGTTCCTGGACGTTTCGGGTGAGCTCGACATAGCTTCCGCTTTCCAACGGCGTTGTGAGGTGAATCGAGCTGTTTGCGGGAAGAATCGGAAGGGCAAGCAGCAACCCGGTGATAAATTGGCTGCTGACATCGCCTGGAAGGGTGTAATCGCCAGGACGCAGATGCCCGTCTACGGTCAGATCATTGCCGCGCAGCTGCCATAGAATCCCCTGTTCACGCAGGACGGTCTCGTAGACATCCAGCGGACGCTGCATGAGACGTCCGCGGCCGGTGAAACGAACAGCGCCCCGTCCGTCCAGCGCAAGCGGGATCATGAAACGAAGGGTCGAACCGGACTCGCCGCAGTCAAGGACGCGCCCGATGCGTTTCCCCTCATTGCGGGAACGGCCAAGAATGCGCGCACGGACAAAGCCGGGGACATCGGAGGCCATCGTTGCGACGCCCTTGGTGAGGCCGAGCTGCTTGACACAGTTCAGGGTTGCGCTGATATCCTGAGACAGCAGGAGCGGCTCGATAATGCTTTCACCTGCGGACAGCGAGGCCATCAGCACCGTCCTGTGAGAGGCGGATTTGCTGGGCATGATCGAGAGGGTGCCGGATAGCGTACCGGTAACTGTTCGGTTCATGCATTATCCTCCATTAATTCGAATAGTTTCTGTGCACCGAGTCGGGTGGAATGGCATTGCCCGATGTCATCGAGCAGGATGACGCGGATGTCTTTTCCAAGCGACTTTTTATCAAGCGCCATGCTTGGGAACAGGCAGTCCGGCGTCAGGCTCTCTGGCAGGGAGACGGGCAGGTCAAGGGCGGTCAGGAGCCGGCGGATCCGGTCTGCAGTGCCCGAGGGCGTGACGCCGAGTGTCTCGCCCCATCCGGCGGCTGCAACCATGCCAATGCAGACCGCTTCCCCATGGAGAACCGTGCCGTAGCCGGCCGCATTTTCAATGGCGTGAGCCAGAGTGTGGCCGAAATTGAGAATCATCCTGAGACCGGTATCCAGTGGATCTTCGCTCACGACCTGTGCTTTCAGCTCAATACATCTTGCGATGATTTCAGGATAGAGCGGCACCAGGTTTTCCCGGCAGCCGCAGCGCTCGATGCGCTCAAAGAGCGGTGCATCCAGGATGCAGCCGTATTTGATCACCTCGCCAAGTCCGGCACCCACCTGCCGGGAATCAAGCGTTCCCAGGGTGTCTGTATCTATGATTACCAGCTCCGGCTGATAGAACGCGCCCAGGAGATTCTTGCCCTTCGGGTGGTTTATGGCCACCTTCCCGCCGACAGAGGAATCGACCTGCGCGAGGAGGGTGGTTGGAACCTGAATGAAACGGGTGCCGCGCAGATAGGTTGCCGCTGCATATCCGGTCAGATCGCCAATGACGCCGCCGCCGAGTGCGATGACGATGTCAGATCTCGTGATCCTGTGATCCAGGAGAAAGTCATAGAGGCGATCAAGGTTTGCACTGCATTTTGTGGTTTCACCTGCCGGCAGCGTGATCAGGAACGGCTCGACGCCGGCTGATCTGAGTTCGCTCAGGAGGATGTCTGCATACAGGGGTGCAACATTTGTATCCGAGATGACAGCGGCTTTATGTCCTGTGTACGAGGTAAAATAATGCGAGGACCGGGAAAGCAGGCCGGATTCAATGAAGACGGAATACGCTGTGGTTTTGCCGGGAATATTGACCGGAATGACTGGCATGATGGGACTCACTTTCTATCCTGTGGATGGGCAGAACTGAGCAGAGCAGGTAAAGATCAGGGCCGCTCTGCTCAGCGAGGCAATTATTTCTAAAGCGGCGAATGGAGGCGATCCAGGCCGCGTTCGGCATCAAATGCCTTTTTACGATCGCTTGAGGTGCGGAGCCTCTCAAGCAGGGCGGAGCGGTCTCCGCTGCGCAGGAGGTCTGCGTAGATCTGCAGATTGTCGCGAAGCTCATCTATGAGATCAGCCAGGGGCTCGCGGTTGGCAGAAAACAGTTCGCACCAGAGCTCGGGATCCAGTGCGGCCACGCGCGTAGCGCCACGGAAGGAACCACCTTCAAACCCATAACTGTCAAACAGCAGATGCTGGTCGCACAGCGCCAGCGCCATGACGTGCATGAGCTGGCTGGTATAGCCTATGCGCGCATCATGCTCTGCCGGCGTCGTAATGATGGTATCTGCGCAGCCAATGAAGTGAATCATCTGTTTCATTGCCTGCATGGCGGAATCCGGCACATCTGTATCCGGAACCAGAATGTAATGACTGCCGCGGTACAGGTCGGGCGTAGCGTTGGCAAAACTTCCCCGTTCCTTGCCGGCCATGGGATGCCCGCCGAGATAGATGAACGGATGGGGCGCCAGTGCATCTATGGCTGCCTTTAGAGGCTGCTTGACGCCGCAGACGTCAGTGAGGATGGCACCTTTTTTGAGACGCATGGCATGCCGGCTGACAAAGTCAACGCAAGCATCCGGCGGCAGGCAGAGCATGAGCATGTCCTGGTTTTCAATCGGTGCATCGTCCGGGGTCGGCCAGGCGCTTTTGATGATGCCCATACGAAGCGCCTCGGCACGGGTGACTTCATTTCTGGTAACAGCGGTACACTCGAGGTCCGGGTAGTTGCGAAGAGCCATGGCCATACTGCCGCCGATCAGGCCAAGACCGACAATCATAAGTTTCATATTCCACTCCATCAATGGCACTCAGGCCGATTTTTTTGGGGCAAAAAGCAAAAGAGCAGAACCGGACACATCCTGCGGATTGTTATCGCGGTTTGGGGCAGACAAGAAAAGAACGGGTGTCTGGTTCAGCAACGGCTGAAATATGGTCAGATGTCTTTTCTATTCTGTGTATTTTCTCACCCATAGGTAAGGGTTTGATATTATCTCGCCCTTTTCCCTGGGTCCACACCATACGTGCGACTTTCATCGCATACGGCGCTCCATCGAACCTATCAGGCATTGTTATCTTTTGGCGTCCCTCTCAAGTCCATTGAATGGGCTTGTCACAGGCAGCACGGTTTTGCCTGAGTTATTGCCGTGCTTTAATGTATTTTTCTGCGATGTGAACGCCATGAAGTTTCTTTTCCTGCATGATTCGACTCAGGGCTGTTCCTCCACTTCCATTGCAGAAGCTTCATCAGTCATGCCCCTAAGCTCACTATCCCAAGAGACCTTTCTTTCAGAGCCTTTTAAAGTCCTGACTTCCTCAGTCTCTCCATCTCATTGTTGCCAGATCACCAGATGTGGATAGCTTTCGACGTTCCAACACGGCTATCTGTACATGGCACCTTTAGCTGTCTCCTATACCCCTTCCAGCTGAGAGCCGCCTGTAACGGCTCAGGGATTTTCAGCCATCATATACCTACTGGTCCCCACTGGAGTAGCATTCCTACTACAAGCACGCTATTTCTGAGGCATAACGTGCTCCCCGTTTAGAGGCGTACATTCGGAGTAGCTCTTTACAGAGCGTTTTTATTTGTCAGCCTATTGGACATTCTCAGCATGGGTGCTTTATAGACCACCTACCTATCGACGACACGCAATAGCGCTTTAGTGGGCATCCATTTTCCTGTTCAGTCCATTTCTGCCACTGTGTATTTACACAGTCCTCAGCTGTCGCCTTTCAGCCAACTTTACCGGGCTCCGTACAACACAAGTCTGGCTACTCATATTGCACGCCGGAGTCTCATGGTGTCCGCCCAGGGGCGTTACTCCCTGTATTCCGGACATCGCCGTGTCAGTTACACAACACCTCCTATAAATCTAGTGATACTTATGTGAAGCAAGTGCTGCATGTTTTGCTAAAGTAGCATTTCCATGCAAACGTCTCGCGCATGATGCCAGGGTCAAAAGGTAAAAAAGTGTAAATAAGTATAATAATTTTTCTGAAAAAGCTTGACAAATAGTAGCTG
>JAFSZW010000186.1 GCA_017458865.1 Clostridia bacterium | reverse complement strand
GCCTGTTCAATACGGACAGTCGACTGACCGTCATTCCGGATACGGATGCGCCGTGCCAGGACATCCAGTTCTGGCCAGATGGTGTAACACATGTCCACTGCAATCCGGCTGAGCCGGTCTCTCAGGGTAACAATAAGCGTTTCGGCACCGTTCCCATCAGCGCCAGGCATACCGGGTATCGGCGGCTTACCGGCAATGATTTCGTGCGATTCGTACTCAAGATTGAGCGCATGCGTCCCGTCTTCATGCAGAATATGCAGCATGCCCGGGCGCAGATCATATACGCCGAACGTCGGACATTCCAGCGGCAGGCTGTCAAGCGGATGATCATTCAGGGAGAAGCGATCATCGCTGTATGGCGTCAGCCGTGTAAGCGGATGGTCTTTTATCGTGCGGACATTTGTCCCAAAGTAAAGGTGAACGGGATAAAGGCCGGCAGCCAGTTCAAACAGGTAACTGGTGTGTTTCATTTTCAGATGAAACTGGTTCTGATCAAAGAATATCGCCATATAGGCCTCCTTGAGGTTTATGGCGAAAGTGTAGCTGAATCCATATGCACTGTCAAGCCCGGACACAGGGCATATGCGTATAGCTTTTCCGCAATCCCGGTGCATGAGAGTCTGCTTGTTTAAATGAGGCCGACCGGGCAGCACTCGTCCTCAACCTTGGCCATTCCGAAGCGGCGGGAAACGGAACACCGGAAACCTGCGATTATGTGTCTTTTTCTGTAGGATTTCGGCGGAGGATTTGCTATAATGAAGACACTTCAATACCAGCAAAATGGATGCCTGTCAGAAAGGGGGATCTGACCGAATGGGGACAGTATGGACAAAGGCAGCCAGGGATATGCAGGAACTGCAGATCCTGGGAAGAAGCATGATGGATGAGCAGGGCATACGCCTGTTCTGGCCGCTTTCCGGGATACGGTTTCTGTTTTCCGGGACAAGGCTTTCGTGCGAGATAGAGTGCACATATGGATCAATGCCGATGTATGCGGCCGTTCTGCTGGACAAGGCACCAATCCTGCGCTTTCCGCTTGAATGTGGCCGACATACCTATGCGATCCTTGGCGGCATGGACCGGAAACAGCATGAAATCGAGATTGTGCGGGAAACCCAGCCGATCATGGACGAGCCGGACAGTACGTTCAGGATCACTGCGCTTGAGGGAGAGGGCACAGTCTATGCACCAAAACAGGCTGCTGTGCACATCGAGTTCATTGGCGACAGCATTACCTGCGGCGAGGGAACGACTGGTGCACCCGGCAACCAGACGTGGCACACCGTGTACCTGAGTCCCGTAAACAGCTATATGCGAATGCTCACTGCCGCAGTGAAAGGCGACTGCCATATCATTGCCGAAGGGGGCTGGGGGCTGTACTCAGACTGGCAGGACTGTCAGGACCATAATATTCCGGCCATCTATGAGCGGGTCTGTGCGCTCAGCCAGGATGGAGATACGCCATATAACTTCCAGTGGCAGCCGGATGTAGTTGTTATCAACCTGGGCACAAATGATGCCTCGGCCCTGCAGAATTTGCCGGATGCCGACCGTCATGAACGGCTGAGGACGCTTGAAACCGAGGCTGTCGCATTCCTTGGGATGATCCGGAAACGGTATCCCAGCGCGTTCCTGCTCTGGGCATACGGGATGGCGGAGCAGAGTCTTTCTGGCGTTTTCAGGTATGCGATTACCCGCGCCAGGCAGGAGGGCATGGAGCGGGTCGGTTTCATCCGCCTGACGGACATGAATGAGGAAACCATAGGATCAAGACAGCATCCCGGCATCGAATGTCACAGACAGGCCAAGGATCGGATCCTGTCCTATCTGATCAAAAACAACGTCATTCCGAGTTCGAAATGAGGTAGATGCAATGGATTTGGCAAATGAGATGAGGACCCATCTTGAGCAGGTGATCCTGCCGTTCTGGGAGAGCCTCATGGATAAAAAGAACGGCGGTTTCATTGGCTATGTCGGCCAGAATCTTGAAAGAGACCCGGAGTCGGTCAAGGGCTGTATCCTCAACAGCCGGATTCTCTGGTTTTTCTCGCAGGCGTCCCTGACACTTGAAATGCCTGAACTGCTCCCATATGCGGATCATGCCTATGACATGCTCTGCCGGATGTGCGATATCAAAAACGGCGGTGTGTTCTGGTCAGTCAATGCAGACGGGACTGTGGCGGACGGAACGAAGCATACGTACAATCAGGCGTTTGCCATCTATGCTCTGTCCTGCTATGCAAGGGCTGCAAACTGTCCCGGCGCATTGCAGAAAGCGCTGTCTATCTTTGAGCTGATTGAGGCAAAGTGCACGGATGAGCTCGGGTACCTCGAGGCGCACACCGCTGACTGGCAGCCTGCGTCCAATGAAAAGCTCAGTGAGAACGGCGTCATGGCCGAAAAGACGATGAATACGCTGCTGCATGTCCTTGAGGCGTACACGGAGCTGTATCGTGTGTCAAATGACGAGCGGGTTCGGGCAAGACTTGTTTTCATCCTGACAACGCTGAGAGACAAAATCTACAATCCTGAGCGGCGTCGCCAGGAAGTGTTCTTTGACAGGACGTACCACTCGCTCATCGATCTGCACAGTTACGGTCATGACATAGAGACATCCTG
>JAFSZW010000185.1 GCA_017458865.1 Clostridia bacterium | reverse complement strand
GTGCCGCCGAATTTGAGGCAGCTGTTTTCATCCGCCGCATACACCTCGAACAGCCCGCCGCTCCTGGCTCGGAAAGCGCTGCCTGCACGGATGTTGATTTCGCCGCCCGACATGTCGATCCCATTAGCGTTGATCGTCAGCGCGGAGTTATTGACCTTTTCCACGCCATCCTCCGCCATGCGGTGCACCTCCAGCGCGATTTCTTCCGCCGTCTGGCGGTAGGTGCTTACATTTCGCCGCAAGTCCTTTACCGATTTCCGTACGGAACGCATGTCTTCCTTCACCGCAGGGCTGAGCTGTTCCTCGCCGATGGCACTGGGCCGGATGTTTTCGGGGCCGATGTGCGCGATCACATACCGCAACTGGTCCTCCATCTGCCGCAGATAATCCATCACCTGCTTTACATCCTTCACTTGCGCGGGATACTGGATATCAGCAAGATATGCCATTGAATCATCTCCCTGTTTGCATTTTTCTCTCCATGATCTGCTGCCTCAAACGTGCGTCTTCTTCCTCCATCATAGATATATTCGGAATGCCCGCAGAAGCGAGCAGCGCATCCCGGTATTTCTGCACCTGAAAATCAAATTTTTGCTGTTCCAGAGCCAGCTTTGCGTCAAACTGCCAATCGTTCATCGCATCCCGATACCAGCCGTATTCCCTGTTATCCAGGTTCAGCGTCAGGTTCGCTTTGTCCGTGAGTGCTTTTCCTTCAGCGTCATATGCTTCCCGGGCCTGCTTTTGCAGCTCGGGCAATTTATCGTTCAGCGCTTTCAGGTATTGCCCATAAGCCTGATAGCCCGCCGTCGCGGCCCAGCTGTTGCCATATCCGCCCGTGAGCGCGGCTGATGCGCCGATGCTGTCCTGCATGGCGCGCTGCCCATCCCGGATATACTGATTCCGATACTGCTGGAACAACGGGTCGCGGCTGGCGTCATAGGAAAAAGCGGGCCGGTTCATGATCTGGTCATACAATCCGGAAATCTGTGTTTCATAACGGCTTTGATACGGGAACGGCTTTTGTCCCATCGCAGATTGCAGGTATCTTTGCGCCGACCAAACCACCGGACTCAGAATGCGCAGCCTGCTGCCAGCAGGCAAATCATAGCGCATGCCACTCTCGTTTTGTTCCTCACTTCGAGGTTTTAAAAGCATCGTGTTCTCCTCCTTCGCTTATGCCCTAGATCCCACCGTCGCGCCCCTCGGACAGCTCCCGGGCTATCCCGAAAAGCTGCATTCTGCCGCTGCCTTCCAACCGGATCTTCATGTGCTGACAGCGCCTCGGTACGATGGGCATGAGGTATAGGCTGGTTTTTTCGGTTCCGCGCAAAACGCCGCGTTCCAGCCATATACCGTCAGAATCATACTGTATCAGAAAGCGGCATTCCGCGTTTTTGTCCAGCTTCATCCGCAGCAGGCAACGGCTCAGATATTGGTGTTCTGGATAATCATACCCCATTTCTGCCGTTTCCGCGTACCAGGTGACCGCGTCCGGCTCAGGCATGCCCATTGTGCCATTCAGTGCATAAAGTATGCCATTCTGACAAAGCATATACATTTCTCCGTTCAGAGCCGCGAAAGCCAACGCGTGGGCGTTGTCCTGACGATGCCAAATGCCTTTGTCGGTGTCCAGCACATACAGGCTCCATCCGCCCTCCGCTTCCTGGGCAGACAGATAATATTTCCCGTTCATCGCGCCTGCCTCGCCGAAGCTCATTTTGTCCGGGC
>JAFSZW010000184.1 GCA_017458865.1 Clostridia bacterium | reverse complement strand
TGACAGAAGAGCAGCTCGCAATCGTGACTGAGGCAGGCAAGTTGGCCAGCCAGTACAATGCAGAGCAGTCCACACTCGTTGAGGAAGCGTGCAAGGCTGAGCTGGAAGCCAAGGGCGTTGTCTTTGTTCCGGTAGAGGACAAGCAGGCCTGGCGTGACGCAAGCGCAGATGCCATCGCGTATGTTGCCGGCGGTCTCGAGGAGTATGTTGAGAAGATCCAGGCGCTGGATCAGGAGTAAAACTACGGGAAGCGCATTTGCGCTTCCCTTTTCTTGAACAGGGGAGTATTATATGGACGGTTTCTTTAAGGCGCTGGATAAGCTGAAGCCGATCTACGACTTTGTAGACAAGGCCATCATGCTGTTCTGTAAACTGCTGCTGACCGCTGAAATCGTGATCTGCAGCTATGTTGTGTTCTGCCGGTTCATTGGACGTCATATCGGACTCGAGAGCCCGGCATGGGGAGAGGAAATCATACTGACCTGCATGGTTTACATGGCGCTGGCCAGTGCAGCTATGGCGGTTTGCGGCAACGCGCACATCCGGATGACGGCCTTTGACAGCCGTCTGCCAAAGCGGGCGATTATCTGCCTTGATATACTCTCAGATGTTCTCGTCATGGCATTTGGCTTTGTCATGCTCATTGAAGGCTGGAGCAACGCGACAGGCGTTGGCAGCCGCGGATTCTTTGTCAGCATTCCGACGCTGCCGAAGTTCTGGCTGTTCCTGCCTGTACCGATTTCCGGATTCGGCATTATTATGTTCGAATTGGAAACGCTGTATGGACATGTGAAGCAGCTTTGCGGAAGGGAGGCTGCTGAGTAATGGATATGCAGTCTATGGCGATTCTGATTCTCCTTGGCGGATTTGGCCTAATGGTGGTCCTGCGCGTTCCGATTGCGTTCGCAGTTGGCATTTCTTCAATGCTTTGCCTCATGTATATGGATCTGCCGCTGATTACGGTCTGTCGGCAGCTGATAAAGGGCGTCAATGCGTTCAGCCTCATGGCAGTGCCCTTCTTTATTACGATGGGTATCCTGATGGGCTCTGGCGGTATATCAAACAAGCTGATTGATCTTGCGGAGTCCATGGTCGGCTGGATGCGCGGCGGCATGGCAATGGTCAATATCGTGGCATCTTACTTCTTTGGCGGCATTTCCGGCTCTGCGGCAGCGGATACCGCATCACTTGGCTCCATTCTGATTCCCATGATGGTTGATCAGGGATATGATGCGGACTTCTCCACGGCAGTCACCATCACATCATCCTGTGAAGGCCTTCTGGTTCCGCCCAGTCATAACATGGTCATCTATGCCACAACGGCGGGCTCGATTTCCGTTGGTTCACTGTTCCTTGCTGGTTATCTTCCAGCAGCGATTCTGGCTGTAGCGCTGATGATTGGCTCATATATCATCTCGGTCAGGCGGAACTATCCCAAGGGTGAGCCGTTCAGCCTGGGCCGTTTCGTGAGGCAGCTGGGGCAGTCCATCTGGGCACTGGCGGCATTTCTGATTGTCGTTGTCGGTGTTGTGTGCGGCGTCTTTACGGCGACGGAATCTGCTGCAATTGCAGTTGTCTATTCCTTGATCGTCTCACTCTTCATCAATAAGGGTCTTGACCTCAAGGGTGTCTGGAATGCACTCGGCGACGCGCTGAACATTCTGGCAATCGCGCTGATTCTGATCTCGACATCCAGCGTGTTTGGCTACTGTCTGACATACCTGCATGTGCCCACCCTTGCGGCAAACGCGATCACCAGCATTACCAGCAACCGTATTGTGCTGGCTCTGCTCATTAACGTTATCCTGCTTGCACTGGGCTGCATCATGGATATGGCGCCGATCATCCTGATTGCAACGCCCATCCTGCTGCCATTGGCAACGAGCATCGGCATTCATCCCATTCAGTTCGGTATCATGATCGTTCTGAACTGCGGCATAGGCCTTCTGACCCCTCCGGTTGGCGGCGTTCTGTTCATCGGCTCGGCGATTGCCAAGCTGCCTATGGAGAAAGTGGTCAAGGCGACATTCCGTTCTATCTGTGCATGATTGCAGCCCTGCTGCTCATCACGTTTATGATTCACCCGCAATAAGTACCTTTTTTGAAAAACCGACCGCTTTATATGGCGGTTGACAGTTTGTTGACATACAAGATATAGAGGTTTCATTAGATGGCTAATTACTTTGTTCGGGCTAATCATTTATACCTGAAATCAGTCTTTTCCTGCCCAATCTGCTGACAAAGTGAGTGAAAAACAATGAATCCAATCAGTGAGGCCTGCCTCGGAATGTTCATGGGCCAGAGCAATATGGCCGGACGCGGTGTGGCCGCTCAGGCGCCGGATGTTCCTTTCGGGTCTGCTTACGAATACAAGGCAATTACTGAGCCGGACAGATTATGCCCGCTTCAGGAACCGTTCGGCGAGATGGAAAATGATCCTGCCGGCGTCTGTGAACCCGGCATGAAAACGGGATCCATGGTGTCCTCCTTTGCCAATGCCTTTGTGTCCGTTTTGCCGGTTCCTCTTGTTGCTGTTTCCTGTGCAAAAGGTGGGTCTGCCATTGGCGAATGGCAGCCGGGAATGCCTTACTATGAGGATGCGGTTCGCAGATACCGCAAATGCGAGGCCTTTCTGGCAAGTCATGACATCCCGGTACGAGATCGGTTTATGGTCTGGTGCCAGGGATGCACGGATGGTGATCTGAGAACTGACCGCAAAGTGTATCGCAGGGAAACGAAGCATCTCCTGCATAGCTTTATGCAGGAATGCGGCATCGAAACCTGTTTTCTGATTCAGATCGGGAATCACCGGGATGATCCGGAACTGTATGTGCCATATCAGGAAGAGCAGGCGGACATTGCCAGGTTTTCAGATAATATCATCCTTGTCAGCCAGTCCTTAAAGACCTTTGCAGCGCAGGGCTTGATGAAGGATGAGTTCCACTACAAGCAGGAAGGGTACAACCGCGTTGGCACTGAGGCGGGCAGAAACGCGGCACTGCATCTCCTGCGTGAGCAGAGACAGACTACGTAATTTCATTAGATCATAAGACACTCCTAAGTCTGAACAGCTATGCACGAATGCATGGCTGTTCTTTTTGTCTCAGATGGAGACAGAAAACGGCCGCCGTGAAGCTCCGGCGGCCGTTGAAAGTATATTGGCTTTGTCTGCGCCTGAATGGTGGCAAATACGAGAGAAATTAATCAATTTCCGGACCATATGGATAGTCTGTGTGCATGATGAGCATCACGAGACCGTTATCGAACTGCACCATGGTGTTGTACTGGTTAATGTACTCGGTTCCGTCATTGACGATCAGGTCGACGAAAGCGTCTGCATCGTAGATCTCGGCATCCTCGCCGCTGATCCAAGAGTAGGCGAAATTGTTTGCGAGCGGCATCATGACCTTATAGTCATCAATGTGAGCGCAGGGCGTCCAGTCGTTTACGAGTGCGGTGTAGAAAGGACCGGATTCCTTTTTGAAGACGATGTATCCATCGAAATCTTCCTCCGGATAGAGCTCTATGAACCCATCCTCATGACTGACGGTGGACTTTACGGTAAAGATTTCACCGTTTACCCTTACGGCATCACCTGCCTGGAGGGATTCAATCTGGCTTTCATTGTAAAGGTCCTGAACGTAGAGCTTTAAGGTGAAATAGCCGCCGTTCATGATTTTATCTTCGTCAGTGACATTTGCCCAGTAAATGCCATCCGTCGTATTGACTTCCCGGTTCGCAGCATCTACCGGCTCAATCACTGCGGAACCTGCCGGCTCAGGTGCCGGGAAATCTGCATGAGGTGCCGGGGCATTGTCAAAGAAATCAGATGAATCATGCGGGTCGACGAGGATCAGGTCGTCCGGACCGCCTACACCCGCGCTGATAATGTCAGTTGTGTAGTTACGGACAGCGATATCAAGCACGTCCAGGGCTTTTGTATCGTCTCCGTCGATAAACTTGGCTGTGTATTCCACATCGCCGTCCTCACGGACTTCAATCAGTCTGAACAGGCAGACTGTGGTGCCGCTGACGCTGTATTTATACCGGGCGCCGATCAGTGTTTTGCCGCCAATTTCCCATGACTTGGCGGGATTCGTGCCGATCATGTTGGAACCATACTTGTCTTCCATGTACTCACGGAAAACGTTGTTCAGATAATTCTGAGGATTGTTGAACTGCATGTCATCGGGACGCCGGGAAATAATGACATAGGGGATATAGCCCGGTTTTTCAATATAAATCTGCAGTCCTGTGCCTGCCTCATACTGCACGGTCGCATTCCCCGGAACCTTTGTGGCAAATGACTCTTCCGAACAGACAAAATCTGTCAGATCGGATGCAGCCAGTGTGGCATGAACTAGGAAAACGAGCATCAGGGTCAGTACTGCGCATATCAGTCGTTTCATATTCGTAACCTCCGGTTTTGAAATTGCGAGAAGATACTATGCTATCAGTGATGGAACAATGGGATTGTTTGACAAGAATATTGTATCAGAAATACGGACATGTTACAATGTACCTGCCACGTCGAGACGGTAGTATTGATGTCAAGGAAAGACACATAAGGCCGTCAAAAGTGCTGCATTTCCGGGCTTTTCGGGCATCTGACCATCCGTGGTAGTGGGCGGATTTGACCACAAAAATCACTCTGACAGAACATATCAACCGCTCCAACCGGAGGGTTGAGTAGGCGGTTTAGATGTCGTGGGGTTGAGTGGCCGGTTTGGATGTTTTTGCGGTAGGGTTGAGTTAGTGATTTGGATAACAGAAGGTTGTGGCCGTGGTTTGGATGTCAGAGCGACAACTCGGTATTTGCAAGGTGAATGTATGTATCAGTTTAAGAAACCTCTTATTAAGGGAAAGCTGTTGAAAAGAAAACGCAAGTTTACCGCTTTGGTGGATATCGACGGCGAAGAATTGATCGCTCATATTCCTACGACAAACCGCATAGGTGACGTGG
>JAFSZW010000183.1 GCA_017458865.1 Clostridia bacterium | reverse complement strand
TTTGAACAGATCTACCCGCAACCGGGCTGGGTTGAGCACGATCCGAAAGCCATTCTGGACTCACAGCTGGATTCGCTCAGAGAAGTTGTACGGATGAGCGGCGTGCAGCCTGAGCAGATTGCAGCCATCGGTATTACCAATCAGCGTGAAACGACTCTGGTGTGGGACAGGAAGACGGGAATGCCGGTCTACAATGCCATCGTCTGGCAGTGCCGCAGGACGGCCGGTCTCGTCAAACAGCTGTGCGACCAGGGACTGGAGCCGCATATCCGGGAAGTGACCGGTCTTGTGCCGGATGCGTATTTCTCGGGAACGAAACTCAAGTGGATTCTGGACAATGAGAATCTCCACGAGCGCGCCAGGAACGGGGAACTCTGCTTTGGCACAGTGGACTCCTACCTGACATGGAATATCGTCAAGGGCAGGCCGCATGTGACGGATGCAACCAATGCAGCCAGGACCATGCTCTTTGATATCCGCAAGAATGAGTGGGATGATACCATGCTGCAGGCGCTTAACATCCCGAAGGCGATTCTCCCCCGTGTGGTGGATTCCTCCGGCGTGATTGGCATGCTGGATCCGACGATTCTCGGCTGCGAGATTCCGGTAGCAGCCATTGCCGGCGATCAGCACAGCGCACTCTTCGGACAGGGCTGCTTCAGGCAGGGCATGATGAAAAATACGTACGGCACAGGCTGCTTCCTGCTGATGAATACCGGGGATCAGCCGGCGAAAAGTGAGAACGGTCTCATTACGACCATTGGCTGGCGTATCGGCGGCAAATGCACCTATGCACTGGAGGGCAGCGTATTCATTGGCGGTGCTGTTGTGCAGTGGCTGCGGGATGAGATGCATCTCATTTCCCGCGCATCTGAGACGGAGACGGTTGCCTCATCCATTAAGGACAATGGCGGCGTATATCTGGTGCCAACCTTTACCGGTCTTGGCGCACCGTACTGGGATATGTACAGCAGAGGAACGATTGTCGGCCTGACACGCGGCACGGGACGCGCACACATTGTCCGTGCGGCACTCGAATCTATTGCTTTCCAGTCAGCGGATCTGGTCTCTGCCATGGCACATGATTGTGGAGCGATACCGACGGAGCTGCGTGTGGATGGCGGCGCGAGCGCGAACCAGTTCCTGATGCAGTTCCAGGCGGATATCCTGAACTGCCGTGTGATTCGTCCGGCTGTCATTGAAACGACAGCACTTGGTGCAGCCCTTATGGCGGGCCTTGCGGTTGGTGTGTACAAGGATATGGATGAGATTGCAAAGATCTGGAAGATGGATCTGGAACTTGAACCGATGATGCAGGCTGCAGACCGCGAGCGTGAGCTGGCCGGCTGGCATAAGGCGGTTCAGAGAAGCATGAAGTGGATCGATCCTGAGGCGTAAATAAACCAAACAGCAGGCACACTTGGTGCCTGCTGTTTCAGATTCATGGGACCAGACAGCGGATCTTTCGAACGGCTGTTTCATCCGGGGTAATGTACAGGGTTTTCTGGTGCGTGTAAATGACAAAGCCGACAGGCGTTCCGCCCGGCTTTTTTATGTACCTGCGCAGGGTAACATCAATCGGGACACCGGAGGAGTTTACGCCTTTGCTGTAATACGCGGCCAACATGGCAGCCTCGTCAAGCGTTGACTGCGGGACCTGCTCCGCATGAATAATGACATGGGAGCCAGGCATCTTCTGGGCATGCAGCCAGGTCTCATAGCCGGCAGCGTGCATCGTCAGGTTTTCGTTTTGGATGGCGTTTTTGCCGACTTCAATTTCTATGCCGTCAGAGGAGAGAAAACGCATTGGCTGGGAGGGCAGTTCTTTCCGCTTGTTTCCCTTGCTTTCCTTTTTCCGGATGTAACCGGCATTGACCATCATCTCGCGCAATTCTTCAACACCGCGCAGATCGGAGCATTTTCTGAGGTCATCCTCCATTTGGTAAAGCCACAGCAGCTCATCCTCAGCCTTCTGTTTCTGTTCGGCTGCCAGGCGCTGGGCACCGCGGGCTTTCTGGTAGAGCTTGAAATACCGCTGCGCATTCTGTGCCGGTGAGAGCGCCTCATCCAGCGGGATTTCTATCGGCTCACAGTTTTCACTGTAGTAATCCGGTACGGTGGCGGATTTGGCCCCTTTTTCAATCATATACAGATTTCCCTGAATGAGTTCGCCACGCTTTTTGTATTCGTCCATTCTGGCTGCATTGCGAAGCGCATCTTCCTGAATGGCGATCTTCTTTTCGCACCGCTCGATGTTGTTTTTCAGCACATGAGCGATTCCGGAAATGTGCTGATTCAGGCGCTCGTGCAGGTTGCGCTCCCGGAAGAAGAGATCAAGCGCTTCGCTGGGAGAGGCGCACCTGCGCATCTCTGCATCCGGCAGATGTGCCTGCGGGAAGGGGTAGATATCCTTAGGCGAACCCGATTCACCGAACAGCACCACGCAGGGACCACGTTCTGGCAGGGAAGCCACATAAGCGCAAAGGTCTCTGGCAACGGCGTCCACGTCATAAAAGTCAGGGGACAGGTCCGGATTGAGCCCCAGAACAGCGGCTGCTTCTTCTGCTGCCTGAGGCGAAAAGCCGGAGATGGTTTTTGAAATGGCACGGGCAATGCCAGTGTCAGCAGAACGGAGCCGGTCAGCCAATATGCCGGCATTAAGCGCATCCATGGAGATCTTTCCCTGGAGCGGGGGACGTTCATACGGCAGACCGGGTTCAATCTGTCTGACTCTTGAGAGCGTTTCATTGATGTGACGTGCGGCATCTATGATGGTCCGCCCACCGGTGAGCAGAACAATATTGGAATGACGGCCCATGATCTCTATGACCAGTGTTCGGATGACCGGATCGCCCAGCTCGCTGAGGCTTGAGACATCCATTTCAAGAATACGGTCTCCGTCGATCTGCCGAAATCCCTGAACGCGGCCGCCTCCGATATACTTACGGAGGAGCATGCAGAACATGGGCGGATCCATTGGTGCACTCTGAATCTCATCCGTCAGATGAACACGGGCTGAATTGGCGGACGCGCTCATGACGAGCCTCTGATTCTGGCCCTGAGCACGAATCAGCAGATGAATTTCATCACGCTCCGGCTGGATGACCTTATCAATCCGTCCATCTTTCAGCTTTGCGTTAAGTTCTCGTGTGATAAATCCCAGCATAACGCCATCCATTGGCATGGCAGATTCCTCCTGTCGTAAATGCAGCCGGATGACGGCTCCATTGAGTTGGGCGAACCTGATGATGAATCCGGGACGGAATGCATCAGGCCGCAGGATCATTATACCAGATTTCATAAAAACTTTGAACGCAGGAAATATTGACTGGACAGGCCGCCGGATTTATACTCGCACTCAGGCAGGCGTTCTGTTGATGCGGGGCAGGAAGACGCGGACGTGAAGCGGAGGCAGGGCTGTCGAATTTTCGGTTTGAGTACAGTGCTGCATGTATTGACAAAGATTGCAGGACGGTTTACAGTACTGGCGATGATTGAGGAGGAAATGGCACATGGATATACTGGTTGCGGCAACACGAAATGAGAATAAGATCCGGGAAATCCGGGACATTCTTGGAGCGTATTTCAACGTGATTTCCATGAATGAGGCCGGTGTTTCCGGTGAGGCTGAGGAAACAGGCAGTACATTTGAAGAAAATGCCCTGCTCAAGGCCCGGTATGTTATGGAACAGACAGGGATGGCGGCTATTGCGGATGACAGCGGGCTTGAGGTGGATGCGCTTGGCGGAGAACCTGGAATCTACAGTGCACGGTACAGTGGCGGGCACGGGGATGATGAGGCAAACAATGTGCTGCTGCTTCAGAAACTTGATGGTGTGCCTGCACCGAGAACGGCACGATACGTGGCTGCAATTGCGCTTGTCAGACCGGGAAAGCCGGATCTATGCCGGCGAGGCACCTGTGAGGGCGAGATCCTGACTGCACCTCAGGGACATGGTGGCTTTGGCTATGATCCGCTGTTTCTCTGTGAGACAGGGCAGACGTTTGCTCAGATTGATGCAGATACCAAGAATGCCATCAGTCACAGACGCAGAGGCATTGATGCGATTCTTGAGGCATTGAAGGCAGAGACATGAACAGAGTGAGAGTGCGGGAAAGCCTGACAAAAAATGAGGAGCGCTCCGGTGCACGCAGAAGATACAGAACGCGAAGACGGGTGAAGGTTATGATCAGAATCGGCGTATTTTCAGACAGTCATGGCGACGTGAGAGCCATGCAGGAACTGTATGCTGCCATGGGACAACTGGGCGCAGTGTTTTTCCTGGGCGATATGACAGCGGATATTGAAGCATTCCGGAAGTATCTGGAGGATCAGGGGAGCAGGATACCGGTTTTCAGCGTCCGGGGCAACAATGACATGTTTTCAAAGGAGCCGGACTACCTTGTGGTTCCTGTGGGAGAAAGGAAAGCGTTCCTGACCCATGGACATCTGTATCGGGTGCGGCAGGGCACTGAGATGCTGTGCCGGGCAGCAAAAAAGGAAGGCTGCGATATCGCGCTTTACGGGCATACGCATACGCGGTACTGCTCTTTTGATGAAGGGATCTTTGTGCTTAATCCTGGCGCTGTTTCAGGCTGTTATCCAAGCAGGATGAAGACGGCGGCAGTGCTGGTTTCGGACGGTAATCAAATCAGCATGGAGGATGTGGTCCTGGACCTGTGAAGAAACCATCACAAGATTTGTTGATGCGCAATGTGAAAAATAGACAAAAAAGAAAAAAATGAAAAAACAGGTTGACAGAAGGGAAGCGCATGGATATAATATCGTCCTGTCAGCGGGAATGTCGCAGCGCAGGAGAAGATGCGTGCGCCTGTAGCTCAGTTGGATAGAGCAACGGCCTTCTAAGCCGTGGGCCGCGGGTTCGAATCCCTCCAGGCGCGCTAAATGGTGGGTATAGCTCAGTTGGTTAGAGTGCCAGGTTGTGGCCCTGGAGGTCGTGGGTTCGAGCCCCACTACTCACCCCACTTTTCTGTTGATACAGCAGGACAATGGGGTGTAGCCAAGCGGCAAGGCACGGGACTTTGACTCCCGCATGCGCAAGGTTCGAATCCTGCCACCCCAGCCAAATGATCCATTAGCTCAGCTGGCAGAGCACCTGACTTTTAATCAGGGTGCCTGGGGTTCGAATCCCCAATGGATCACCATTCTTTTTTGCGGGTGTGGCGGAATGGCAGACGCGGCAGACTTAGGATCTGTTGTCTTTGACGTATGAGTTCAAGTCTCTTCACCCGCACTGCAAATTACGCGGTAGTAGCTCAGCTGGTAGAGTGCCACCTTGCCAAGGTGGATGTCGCGAGTCCGAATCTCGTCTACCGCTCCATTGCAGGTGTAACTCAATGGTAGAGTTCCAGCCTTCCAAGCTGGCTACGTGGGTTCGATTCCCATCACCTGCTCCATGTTTGCACCTTTAGCTCAGTTGGTAGAGCACCTGACTCTTAATCAGGGTGCCCAGGGTTCGAGTCCCTGAAGGTGCACCATGCGAAGACACCGGTCCAAACGGGCCGGTGTTTTTCTATCCACAATAAGGGCGGCTGGGCAGCCGCCCTTTGGTCATAAAACGCCCCCGGCAGCGTACGAAGCTTACCGGAGGCATCATTGATTTGA
>JAFSZW010000182.1 GCA_017458865.1 Clostridia bacterium | reverse complement strand
CTTTCTCAAAACATCACACGCATCCTTTTTCTGCTCCAGCCGGATAAATCATGCGAAATTGAAAATATCCCTTGTTTTTTTCGTAAATCATGGTATGATTGTCTTTGCGATCATCATCCCTGAGATTATAGCAGATGTGATCGTTTTTATAAAGGAGGAGTTTATTATGCCTGATAATGTAAGGGAAGGCTGCGCACCCAGCGAGTGCGGCACAAAGTCCGCGTGCCAGGGCTGCAGTTCAAATCCAAATGCACAGCAAGTCAAGAAAGACCCGCCCAAGGTGAAAAAGGTCATTGGCGTCATCAGTGGCAAAGGTGGCGTCGGCAAGTCCCTGGTTTCCGGTGAGCTTGCCGTTATGCTCCGCCGTCTTGGTCTTTCTGTAGGCATTATGGATGCAGATATTACCGGTCCTTCCATTCCTCATATGTTTGGCGTCCGCGAAAAGGCTATGGGAACCGATACGCAGCTTTTCCCCGTAAGAACCACCAACGACATCGAGATGATGAGCATTAACCTGATGCTCGAAACCGACGATACACCGGTCATCTGGCGTGGACCTGTCATCGCAGGTGTCGTCACCCAGTTCTGGGAAGATGTCGCCTGGGGTGAGCTCGACTGCATGGTCATTGACATGCCTCCGGGAACCGGCGATGTCCCGCTAACCGTCTTCCAGAGCATTCCGCTCGATGGTGTCGTAATCGTCACAACTCCGCAGGATCTGGTTGGAATGATCGTCCGCAAGGCAGTCAACATGGCAAAGATGATGAACATTCCGGTTCTTGGCCTTGTTGAGAACATGTCATACGCTATCTGTCCTGACTGCGGCAAACACATTGAAATCTTTGGAAAATCCGGCATTGACGAGCTGGCTGCCCAGTTCTCCATCCCGGTACTGGCCAAGCTGCCCATTGATCCCACAGCCGCTTCGCTGTGTGATGAAGGCAAAATTGAGCGTGTCGTGAATCCTCAGATGGAAGATGCTGCACGTATGCTCGCCGGCAATTTCGGCCTGCTCTGATCATAAGCAGAATGCAAGAGATCCCCGATATCGGGGATCTCTTTTTTTATCATTCTCGGTCCATATCCGGCATCCTGCTATTGACCCTGAATCATGCCGGTACCGGGATCGTACGTACCGGTCTGCCCGGATACCATGCCGGTGCCAGGATTGTACGTGCTCTGGCCGGACACGACACCAGCGCCAGGATCGTAGGTACTGCTCTGACCGGATACCGCGCCTGCACTGGGATCGTAGGTACTGCTCTGGCCGGACACAACGCCGGCATTGGGATCGTAGGTACTGGTCTGACCGGATACCGCGCCGGTGCCGGGATCAGAGGTGTTGCTCTGACCGAATTCTCCACCGGCGCTGGGGTCATAGGTTCCGCTCTGCCCGGACACAACGCCGGCGCCGGGATCATAGGCGGTATTCTGATCAGAGGTCATGCCAGTCCCCACATCATAAGTGCTACTTTGTACATATGTCGTTCTGGTATCATCGAAAACGCACTGTTCCTGCGTTGCATCCAGAATGCCAATGTCCGCGTTCAGCTTGCGTTCACCGGACTGGAGCAGGAAGACGTCTGATGAGCCCGTTTCAGGGAGAATATCGCTGTCGATCTCATCCAGACCCGCCCCGTAATGCAGGGTAAAGTTGTGACTTTCGTCCACCTGGATCCTGTAGCGACCCGGGCGCAGACCTGTGAAGTGATAGTAGCCGTACTCATCGCTGGACAGTGATGCGATCTCATCCTCGCTCCCGTCCTCATGGACAACCCATAGGGAGATTGGGATATCCCGGACTCGCGGCTCCTTGTAATCCTGCAGACCGTTGTTGTCAATGTCCTGCCAGACAGTATCACCTATCACACCGGGACGGATACTGCCGATATTCATCCTGATCGCCTCGCCGCTGGCCAGCGCAAATTCATCACTTGACGCCTCATTGCCGTCGGTCGGTGTAATGCAGGACTCACCCGCTTCGTGGCCACGGTCCGTGAACAGCTCATCATTGGGCAGCTGAACCTCGAGCGCATACGTGCCGCGTCTCAGATTCTCAAATACATATGCACCGTTCTGATTGGTAGACTGCTGGCCAACGATGCTGCCGGTCTCGCTGTTAACCAGTGTGAGGTACACATTCTGAACCGCTGCCTCACCGGCATCCATCTTGCTGTTGACATTGGCATCCGCCCATACTGTGCCTTTGACAGAT
>JAFSZW010000019.1 GCA_017458865.1 Clostridia bacterium | reverse complement strand
ATCATGAAAGAAATAATGACCAGTCTTAGGACTGGTCATTATTGAATTGTTGCACGAACACTTGTTTTGCACCTTTGGGTGGCAAAACTCATCATTTGCCTGACTTGAACAAAGAATCAGAATCCGATGCGTTCTCCGTCTTCCGGGATAGCTATCGCTTTTCATCAGGCGACAGTATGATCACTGGCATCAGAATAAGAAAACTACAGTTCTATGGATGTGCTCGAATCAGACGTTCACGCATCGTAAACCGGCTCTCCGCCGAGATAGGTTTTCATGACTCGAATTGTGTGCAGCATCTCCGCCGGGACCTCAAACGGATCACGTTCGAGAATGACAAAATCCGCCAACATGCCAGGCTGAATCTGTCCCTTTACGTGTTCCTCAAAGCTTGCCTTTGCGCCTTCTGATGTAAAGCTGTCCAACGCTTCTCGGACAGTAAATGCCTCATCAGGAAGATATGGGCCTGTGCCATCAAGAGATGTCCTTGTTACGGCACATTCTATTCCCTTCATCACATCGGGTTGTTCCACCGGACAGTCAGAACCATTGGAGACACAGACGCCCATATTGAGAAGCGTTTTCCAGTGATAGCTGCTAGCTGCCAACTCCGGTGGGACAATTCGCTCTACTATATGGTTGTCATAATCCAGAAAAACTGACTGTACATACACATGAAGGCCGAGTGCCCGAATCCGTCTCAGCTGATCCTCACGCGTTATCTGACAGTGAACAATCCCATGACGGTGGTCCATCCTTGGATAAACTGACAGGGCACGTTCAAATGCTGTGAGGACCTGATCAAGGCAGGCATCCCCAATCGCATGTACAGCAATCTGCATGCCATTCCGGTGTGCGATGTCAATCATCTCATTCATCGTATCATCCGAAAAAAGGCAGAATCCCCGTTCATTCTGATTAGACAGATACGGCATGGTAAGGTGTGCAGTCCGGCTGCCAAGCGCTCCGTCACCAAGGAGTTTTAGCGGTCCGATTCGAAAGCGTCGGCTGCCAGTCCCTGTACGGTATCCCTGCTTCAGAAACCGTTCAAGCATCTCAGGCTCCGTAAAATTGCACTGCTCACAAACGCGCAGCGAAAGTTCATTATTCGTCTCAAGTATCAGGTACGCTTCATTCACCGTCTCAAAGGGAATATTGCGGTACACGCAGTAATCATCCGAATGGACACTGGTGATTCCGTATTGGTTGGCTGCGCGCATGGCCTGGCGGATCATCTCCATGATATCCGCTTTATCAGGTCTCGGCAGTATACGTGTTACAAGATCAATCGCATTGTCAAAGAGACGTCCATCCGGTTCACCGTTCTCCATCCCTATTGCCCCACCCTCAGGTGCCTGCGTGCCGGTTGTAATACCGGCAAGCTCAAGTCCCCTGGTGTTTACTACACAGCAATGACCACAGGTGCGCATAATGAGAATCGGCACATCAGATGAAACCCGGTCCAGATCATGCCTGTCAGGCATCCGCGCAACATCCCTGAAATAGTCCTGATTAAAGCCGCGCCCCTGAAGCCATCCTGCTCCATTGACAGGATGGCTTAGATTATAAAGCCTGAGACAGTCAATCATGTCCTGAAGAGAACCTGTATGGGACGACAGATCCGCACCGGCAAGTGTCTTTCCAAAGCCCAGAAGATGCATATGCGAATCATTGAACCCCGGCGAAACAAAACAACCGTCAAGATCCATGCGGGTATCCGCCTGAAAGCCGGCAAGCTCCGCATCCGTACCTGTCGCGACAAACCTGCCATCTTCTATCGCAAATGCGTCAAGAAAACGGCCATTCCCCGCATAGACTTTGCCGTGTTCAAATACTGTCCGCATTAAGTTCTCTCCTCCGGTCTGCTAATTCCCTCTGTCCAGGTTCAGATAGTGAATGCCTTTTTTGCCCCTTCCAAAGTGCTGATTACCCGATCGCTCCATGTATCAAAGTCCGGATCCGAACGCTGACATTCCGAGTGTTTCAGAATGTAGTCAAGCGCAATCCGGACACCCTGATCAAACCGCACAGTAGCATGCATTTCCGGCACGATACGCTTGATTTTGCTGTTGTCAAAGACAACCGAAACCGACTTATCGCCAACCAGAGCACCCTCAAAATCATAGCCAAACGGTTTCCCTGCAGCAGCCAGAAAATCAGAGGAGACATGATACGGATTGAGTGTGACACCCAGCGCGTCTGCAATCGTCGCATGAATCTGATCCCACGTCAGTGCTTCATCACTGGTGATGTGGAACACTTCGCCGATTGCACGACGGTTGCCCATAAGCCCGATGTATCCCTTGGCAAAATCCGTATTGAATGTCACTGTCCAGAGTGACGAGCCGTCGCCCGGGATAATAACCGGCTTTCCTTCCTTCATGCGGCTGATGACCTGCCACGAGCCAAACCTGCCATGCACACCAACCGGGATGTTCCGCTCATCATAGGTATGGCTGGGACGGACGATCGTCACCGGGAAGCCATCCTCGCGATAACGGGTCATCAGATACTTTTCACACTCAATCTTGTCCCTGCTGTACTGCCAGTGGGGATTGGAAAGCGTTGTCCCCTCTGTAATGATGTAATTTGCCGCCGGCTTATGATATGCAGATGCAGAACTGATGTATATATACTGCCTTGTCCGCTCGTTAAACAGCCGGAAATCACGTTCAACATCCTCACGGACAAAGCCTACAAATTCGCAGACCGCATCAAAGTACATTCCTTCAATCTTTCTGGCAACATCCGCTTCATCATGAATATCTGCTGTAATCGTGTGTACGCCTTCCGGCACATTCGCGTTCCGATTTCCCCTGTTCAGCAGCCAGACATCCCATGCGGGATTTTTTGCCAGTTCGCGTACAATTGCCATGGAAATCGTTCCCGTTCCGCCAATAAACAACGCTTTCATACACGTCCTCCTCTCGGGTCGTCAAGATCGTTCACCAACACCATTATCTGAAATCATCTGCCTTACGGCGTCTATTCTGCAGCGCGTCCTCCGTTTTTTCCAGGAGTATCGGCTGTTTACCATAACGGTATCACACACACCTGGGTTTTTCAAGTATCCTGCAATCATTTTCTCCGTCAGTCTGTCGTATTGCTCATAAAACAAGTAAAACCTTCGGAATCATCCGAAGGTTTATATGTCTTTGAAACTGCTGTCCTTATTATCAAGAAACGCGAGTACCATTAGCACACGGAACAATTACATTTCCGCTGCCTCATCCTCCGCCTCTTCATCAACGTCATCATCCAGATCGTGGATGGCGTATTTGCCTTTCTGAGCCATTTCCAGTTCGCAGCGGTCCGCTTCTCTGGTCAGTACAGAGTACACATATGCTCTGCCTTCCTCATCCAGTGGGCCAAAACGAGTAGCCAGGTCTCTTGCCCACGACGGAACTCCGGACTTAATGTCAAGAACATTAAGAATGCGCTCAATCGTTGAATATCCAACACCTTTAATCCCGCGAGAAAGCATATTGCTCAGCGTAGAATAAGGAATATCCATCTCAGCGGAAAAATTGCGGACAGATTTATATTGACGTTTAATCTCACGGTAAATGGTTTTCGTCAAAAAATCAAGATCTTCCTGTGCCATTGGTTCCATAAGAGCGTTTCCTTTCTTCTGTGTATTAATATGCTGACCGCTTCTTCCCCATCCTGTTCAAAGTAACCGGAAAAGACAGGCAGCAGAAATCGAGGCAGAATGACTTGTCCCTTCTTTCAGGGTATATTTTACATTATTCAAACAAAAAGTCAACATTCTGTGTGCATTTTCTCTCCGTTTTCTTGGATTTCAAAATTCTGGAAAGCATAGAATCATAATTTGATTTTTACAGATCTTCGCATTTTACTGCCGCTTTTTCTCCGGTTTCTTAGCAAAACATGCCGCTGTATTTCTGAAGAGAAGTATTGTCCCCAAAATGCAACCTGAGAAGATAAATGTCACTTCCCATTAGAACGGAAACGGCATTTCGTCTGTCTCACACCTGCCGACTCCTCCGGTAAGTCTGAGGGCTCATCTTATACAGTTCTCTGAACTTTCGGCAGAAATATCCTGAACTCTGGAAACCACATGACTCACTGACTGCACTGACGCTCTTTTCCGTCGATGCAAGCATCACTGCTGCCTGTTTGAGACGGTATCTGATCAGATAGGCAACAGGTGATATGTGAATTCCCTGGCTGAATACCGTCAGCGCCGTGCTCTTTCCGATAAATGCAGATGCCGCAATTTCGGTAAGTGTGATCTGTTCTCTGTAATGCTCCTGGATATACTGCATCATAACCTGCAGACGCGGATGATTCCTGTCCTCATCATGAGATGCCGGTTCATCTGCTTTCAGTTCAGCCTGCAGAATGCGCCAGAATGTCATGAGCTGCTCTACCGTACGCCACTCAGATGGTGATGGTTCCTCCTGAGTATCGAAGACGCCGAGCATAATCCGAAGGCATTCTGCCTGCCAGGATACAGTATCATCCAGAATGAGGCAGGCAGGTCCGCTCTCCAGGAATGGCTTTATGTATTTCTGATAGAGCAGACTTTCCTCAGCTGCAAGCAGAGATGGCGAAAAAACAATATTGGGGATGATGGTATCCTCAACCGCTTCAAATCTGTGCAGGATGCGGCTGTTTATCAGCAGGCCCATGCCTGGTTTCAGTTCAAAGCGGTCATCCGCAACAAAGCATATCGCTTTACCGGATTTGACATACAGGTATTCCAGTTCCGCATGCCAGTGCCAGTCTATACAGTGGAAGTCGAAATCCCAGATGTTCTCATAGTAATACTGAAACGGATACGCACTGTTTCCATGGCTGACGCTTTCCATCAAGGTCTCATCCCGAAAAATCCGGGAAAATGCTCTGCCGGTTGACATTTGTAACCACCGCCTTAATCAATTTGGGATATTGTACTATAACTATGGGATAATGTTCAATGATTTCCGGATAAAATCGGGATATAATGCGAATCGTTCAATGACAACCACTTCTTTTATGTGAGGCAAACCATGGAAAAAAACTACAAACAGACCCTGATTGCCTGTTATCTATCATTCATCACGCAGGCCATCTGCGCCAACTTCGCGCCGTTGCTTTTCCTCAAGTTCCATACGGATTACAGCGTTTCTCTCGGCAGAATCGCTTTGATTCCTACAGCTTTCTTTTTTACTCAACTGCTGATTGATGTGTTCTGTGCCCGTTTCGTGGATTCCATTGGGTATCGACGCAGCGTCATCGTCTCTGAAATTGCCTGCGGTTTCGGCCTTATCGGGCTTGCCATACTGCCAGAGCTTTTCCCGGATCCTTTTATGGGAATCATCCTCTGCGTCATCATCTATGCCGTTGGCAGCGGCCTTATTGAAGTGCTTGCAAGCCCCATCGTCGAGGCGTGTCCCTTTGATCACAAAGATGCCGTCATGAGCCTCCTTCATTCATTTTACTGCTGGGGTTCCGTCGGCGTGATTCTCCTCTCCACGCTGTTCTTTGCAACAGTGGGGATTGAGCACTGGAAAATCCTTGCCTGCATCTGGGCACTGATACCGTTGTTTAACATCTACAACTTTGCTGTATGCCCCATAGAACACCTGACGGAGGATGGCAAGGGCATGTCCATCCGCAGTCTGTTCCGCGTCCCGCTGTTCTGGCTGGCCATCCTTCTCATGGTCTGTGCCGGCGCGTCTGAGCTTTCCATGGCACAGTGGGCCTCCGCGTACGCAGAGGCAGCTCTGAATCTTCCCAAGACAATTGGCGATCTGGCCGGTCCCTGCATGTTTGCTGTAACCATGGGCATTTCCCGTGTCATCTACGGAAAATATGGGGCCAAAATGAACCTGATTCACTTCATGATTGGCTCCGGCATTCTGTGTTTCTGCTGCTATCTGCTGGCCTCACTCTCATCGAATCCGTTCATCGGGCTCATCGGCTGCATCTTCTGTGGCTTCTCCGTCGGCATCATGTGGCCTGGTACCATCAGCATTACATCCCCCCGCCTTCCTGAAGGCGGAACGGCGATGTTCGCTCTCCTTGCCATGGCAGGTGACCTTGGCGGTGGATTTGGGCCGAGCCTTGTTGGTTCAGTCACCCAGCAGGCGGGTGACAACCTGCAGTCCGGCATGCTTGTAGGCGCTGTTTTTCCGCTGCTGCTTGTCGTTGCGCTCTTCCTTCTCAGTCGAAACGCCCAGGACAGCAGAAAATGAGAATCGCTTTCCAAATGATGTGAGTCATTCCCCATCTGTTTCAGATGGGGATCCTTTATGCAGTGGCAGGCTGATCTCAACGCTGCGCACCTCACCTGAGACAGATAAAGCCCCGCACAGGCCGGTGCCGTTCTTATTCGGTCACAGCCGCAGCAGATAACATCTGACAGCCGTTTATGCAGCAGCAAAAGCCACAGGAAATGCAAGCCAACCGGGCGAGGCAATTGCACTGTATTCCCGTTGACAGGACCTGCCTGCCGTGATAGACTTCACTCCTGTGCGGATAAATATCCGTTTCTCTGACTGCCTGGAATTGCCATCATGATATGCATTCCCGGGATTGACTGTTGGAGAATTACACCAGTTTACCTCTAATGGGCACCGGAAACTCCAAATACCGCGTGTCCACAAAGAAAGGATGTATTCTATGAAACGTTTACTTTCAGTTCTTTTCCTGACACTGTTTCTGGCCGCCTTCGTCTTTTCCGCATGTGCAGACGAGACCGGCATGAAGATCGTCGCCCTCAAGGGGCCGACCGCCATGGGCATGGTCCAGATGATGGACGAAGCTGAGAATGGCGCACTCAAGGACAAAGGCTATTCCTTTGAGATTGTTTCCGATATCCAGCTTGTCACGCCTATGGTTGTCAAAGGAGAAGTGGATGTTGCTGCCGTACCGGCAAACATTGCCAGCGTTCTTTACAATAATGACGGCGTAGACGTGCAGGTTCTGGCTGTTAATACGCTGGGTGTGCTCTATATCGTGGAGAGCGGCGATACCGTCAGCAGTATTGAGGATCTGAAAGGCAGAACCATCTATGCCAGCGGGAAGGGTGCCACCCCCGAATATGCCCTGAATTATATTCTGAATGCCAACGGCATTGATCCCGCAAAGGATGTCAGTATTGAATGGAAGAGCGAGCATGCCGAATGCCTGAATGCCCTCATCGCCGAGGAAAACGCTATCGCCATGCTGCCTCAGCCGTTTGTAACCACCGCCATGATCAAAGCAGAAAACCTTCGCGTGGCACTTGACCTGAACGAGGAATGGCTGAAGGCACAGGAAGGCAACGAAGCGCCCTCTGCCCTTATTACCGGTTCCGTCATTGTGAGGAAGGCATATGCCGAGGCACATCATGATGAGCTGACAGCGTTCATGGATGCTTATGCCGCGTCCGTGGCCTATGTGAACGAAAACGTGGATGCTGCAGCCGAACTCGTTGGCAAATATGATATCGTACCTGCAGCTGTCGCGAAAAAAGCCATTCCCGCCTGCAATATCGTATTCATTGAAGGCGAAGAACTGAAAAGCAGGCTTGGCGGATACCTGAGCGAGCTGTTTGCTCAGAATCCCAAAGCCGTCGGCGGTGCCGTACCGGCAGACGATTTCTACTTTGTCCGCTGATTCCCCGGTTTGATCGACTTTCTATCCCTTAGTGCACGCATCTCCGTCACTAAGGGATTTGTTGTTGTTGTTCCCATGGAAGATAAAACATCCAGGGCGATTTGAAAGTCGGTGCAGACAACAGTCGATGAACATGTGAGCGCATCCATATCCAACAGAGGAGTATCCATGAAAAAGCATTCCGGCCTCAAGCCATGGGCCGTCCTGATCTGGCTTGCCGTCTGGCAGCTGGCAAGCATGGCCATCGGCAAGGAAATCCTGCTGGTTTCCCCCTTACGAACCGTTACAAAGCTTGCTGAGCTAAGCGCCCATCCGGCGTTCTGGCTGGCTGTCCTCTATACCCTTTCCCGTATTGCGCTGGGCTTTTTCCTTGGGGCCGTCCTCGGCATTCTCCTCGCAATCCTCTCCGTCCGCTTTGAACCGGTACGATCCCTTCTCGCCCCTGTCATGCTGGCCATCAAGACCGTTCCGGTCGCGTCCTTTATTATCGTCGCGCTGATCTGGTTTTCCTCAAAAAAGCTGTCCATCCTGATCTCTTTTCTCATGGTACTGCCCATCATCTACACCAATGTCCAGAGCGGTATTCTGGCAGTAGACCGCCAATTGATTGAGATGGCCCGCGTTTTCCATGTCCCGCTTATCCGTCGGATTTTCTTTGTTCACATGCCTCAGGTATTGCCGTATTTCCGTGCCGGCTGTTCCCTGGCGCTCGGTCTCTGCTGGAAATCCGGCGTTGCTGCCGAGGTCATCGGCATGCCGGTCGGATCAATCGGTGAGCGTTTGCAGCAGGCAAAAGTCTATCTGGACACACCGGATCTCTTTGCCTGGACACTGGCGATTATCCTGGTCAGCCTTCTGTTTGAGCGCGTTATTCTGCTGCTCATTGCCTGCCTTGAGCGTCGTCTGCGGCATGTCTGAACGCGCAATAAAGTGAACAGCAGCTTTTGATGATTGGGAGTAAAACCATGAATGACATCCGACTCACAGGTATCTGCAAATCCTTTGGCGATAAAACCGTGCTCAAAGACCTCAACCTTACCCTGCCATCCGGCAGGGTAACCTGCGTAATGGCCCCATCAGGCGGCGGGAAAACCACCCTGATGCACATCATCCTGGGGCTGCTCCCGCCGGATCGCGGCAGCATTACAGGACTGGACGGGCACAGAATTGCCGCTGTGTTCCAGGAAGACCGCCTCATCGACACCATGGATCCCGTCTCCAACATCCGTCTGGTCCGTCCGTCGCTTTCCCGCGATGCTGTGCTCGATGAGATGCAGCGTATTGGCCTCACAGATTGTGCCACCCAGCCGGTATCTGAGCTGTCGGGCGGCATGCGGCGGCGCGTCGCGCTCCTCAGAGCACTTTTAAGTGACTGGGATTTTCTCCTGATGGACGAACCGTTCAAGGGCCTTGATGAGGAAACACGCAGACTGACCATTCAGGAAACATGCCGTCTTTCAACGGGAAAGACCGTTCTGCTCATCACACACGATGCCGATGAGGCTGATATGATGCATGCCCTGATCACACATCTCCCTGCCATATCTGAATCCGGCAATCCGGATCTTTAACCTCAGTCATCCAGTCTGGCATCCCTTATCCTGCCGGGTAAAGGTTCAACCATGGAGGTAACGCATGACATTTCGACGTGTCTTTATCATCACTGCTTTTCTTCTGTCTCTTTTGCTGCCCCTTGCCGCCTGCGCGGATGATGCTGTCATTCTGCCCGACAGCTATGAGTCAGGCAGTCTGCGATATCCTGTCATCTATGTGCTCCCGGACGCCGTAAACGATTCGGCCGCAGAGATATTTGCTGCCAGGCTTGCCGAATCCATGACGGATGATGTCCTTGATATGATTCTTATCTGCCCAGATCTTGATGAATCCGAAAATGCAGCGGATGCTCT
>JAFSZW010000181.1 GCA_017458865.1 Clostridia bacterium | reverse complement strand
GATACGAGAATTGTCAACTCCCGTTTCTTTGGCAATGATCCGGAGAAAGTCCCCAGCCAGGCGCTTTCCGTGGGGGTTGGCACGGTGTTTGATTCCAGGGAAGTGATGATCCTCATCAACGGACACAACAAGGCCAGAGCACTGGCCGCAACGGTTGAGGGCGGTATCAGCCAGAAATGGACCTGTTCGGCGCTTCAGCAGCATAATGCGGCTATCATCGCCTGTGATGAGGCAGCCTGCGGGGAACTGACCGTGGATACCTACCGCTATTTCCTGGACATTGAGAAGGGAGAGCGGCTGTAATGTACACAATTAAGGATCTGTATGATCTGGATCATACCCTGGCGAAAGACTATCTGTCGCAGTTTACCTATCCCTGGGAGGCACTGAAGGGAATCAAGGAGATGATCCTGGCCCTGGGACCGACGCTGGGGGAGGAGTATGAGGAGCGGGAGCCGCAGGTGTGGGTGCATAAAACGGCAAAGGTTTTCCCCACTGCCTATCTGGGTGCGCCCTGCATTATCGGACCGAATACGGAAGTGCGCCACTGCGCATTTATCCGTGGTTCGGCGCTCGTCGGGGCGGACTGCGTTGTCGGAAATTCCGTGGAACTGAAAAACGTGATCCTGTTTGATCACGTTCAGACGCCGCATTACAACTATGTGGGAGATTCCATCCTGGGGTATTACAGCCATATGGGAGCGGGTTCCATCACCAGCAATGTAAAATCGGACAAGAAGCTGGTGGTCGTTCACAATGGAACCGAGCGGATGGAAACCGGCGTGAAGAAGTTCGGCGCCATGCTGGGGGACTATGTTGAAATCGGCTGCAATGCGGTCTGCAATCCCGGAACGGTGGTTGGCCGTCACAGCAATGTTTATCCCACCTCCTGCGTGAGGGGTGTTGTCCCCACCTGGTCCATCTGGAAAAATAACGGTGAGATCGTCGAGAAGACGGGTGTGGAAAAGGAGGTTCGGTAAGATGGGAAAGTATTTTGGAACCGACGGTTTCCGCGGTGAGGCCAATAAAGAGCTGACGGCTGAAAAAGCGTTTAAAGTGGGCCGCTATATCGGATGGTATTACGGTCAGATGCATGAGGACGGAAGAGCCAGAATTATTATCGGCAAGGACACCAGACGGAGTTCCTATACACTGGAATATGCTATCTCTGCCGGCATTACCTCATCCGGTTCGGATGCGTATCTGCTGCATGTCACGACCACACCCTCTGTTTCCTACTGCTGCCGGACGGATGGGTTTGACTGCGGAATCATGATCTCCGCATCGCATAACCCGTTCTATGATAACGGCATTAAAATCATGCGGGCCAACGGGCAGAAGATCGAGGCCGAGATTGAGGAAAAGATCGAGGCGTATATCGACTCGGATGAAGACCTGCCGCTGGCACAGCGTGAGGCCATGGGCGATGTGGTCGATTACGCGGCGGGCAGAAACCGTTATATCGGCTACCTGATGACCATTCCTACCCGGGCATTCAATGGCTATAAGGTGGGTCTGGACTGTGCAAACGGCGCCTCCTGGAACATTGCCCGCGCGGTGTATGAGGCGCTGGGGGCAAAGGTGTATGTGATTAACAATACGCCGGATGGTGTCAATATCAATAAGAACTGCGGCTCCACGCATATGGAAGCGCTGCAGAAGTATGTGGTGGACAATGGCCTGAATGTCGGATTTGCGTATGACGGGGATGCGGATCGCTGCCTGTGTGTGGACGAGAAGGGCCGCGTGGTAAACGGCGATCACGTCATGTTCCTGTGCGGCAAGTACCTGAAGGAAGAGGGACTTCTGGACGGAAATACCATCGTCACGACGATCATGTCCAATATGGGCCTTTACAAGGCCTGCGAAGCCATTGGCATCCACACGGAAAAGACGGCAGTGGGAGATAAGTACGTTGCCGAAAACATGATGGCAAACGGATACGTCCTTGGCGGCGAGCAGTCCGGCCATATCATTTTCGGCAAGTATGCGACCACCGGTGACGGCATCCTGACCTCCCTCATGGTCATGATGACCATGCTCGATAAGAAGATGCCGCTCTCCATGCTGGCAGATGAGATGAAGATGTATCCGCAGTGCCTGAAGAATGTACGGGTGAAGAACAAGCGCGATGCACAGAATGATCCGGATGTCCAGGCGGCGGTAAAAGCGGCGGCGGATGCATTGGGTGACAGCGGAAGAATTCTGGTTCGCGAAAGCGGAACGGAACCGAAAATCCGCGTCATGGTTGAAGCCGAGAGTGACGAGGTTTGTGAGAAGTACGTCGATTCCGTCATTGAGGTCATCAAGGCCAAGGGACACATCAGCGAGTAAGAATTCGCTGCGGACACAGGCATGCCGGGCGCTGAAAACGAAGCGGTGCTGAAAGACCGAGGCAGGCCTTTCAATGAACGGTATTTGTCCGGTCTTTTGCCGTTGATCAGATAAAACCCCACCTGACCCGATCCTTCGCCGAGACGGACTGTTCCGGCGAAAATCGGGTCAGGTGGGATTTTGTGTATGATTGAAAGGACATTTATCCGTTAGGGAAAAGATGCGACAGGCGCTGTCTGAATCTGGGCGGGAAGTCAGGGTGCAGGCTCAGACTCAGCAGCGCAGTTCGAACATGCGCGGGGAGGCTGCGGAGTTCCCTGTCGCTGAACGTACTGAACTGGTCAATGGCATGGGTGAGTGCTTCATCTGTTACATCATCGTCATCATACAAAGAGAATTCACCGGAATCCAGTTCCTGAGCATGAGCGAGCAGGTGTTCATAATAATCCTTTTGCAGCTGGATGATAAGCGAGGTATCCCCATTTCTTTCAATATGAATGCCTGTCCTGTTGCAGAAATCCCGGAGCAGGCGATAACTGCGGGTATCTCTGCAGCGAAGGGTTTTCGGACAACAGTTCTCGTTAAGCAGATATTCTGCCATGCCGGCAGCGATCGTCTCCGGGGCATCCTGACTGCTGCATGTATGAAGCACGTGAGGCTGAAAGTCTTTTTCAGATATAGCAAGCAGGACGAACATGTTATGAGGCCGTTCCGGGCCATCTGGTTCCCCGACATACGTCGGTACATACATGATTCCGCACTGCCATACCTCTTTCTTCGGCAGGTTCTGGATGTCAGCCTGAAGAGCGGCATCGGTAAAGCGAGGTGTCGGGTAAGAATACCGAACGTCCGGCACAACGGTCGTGGCAACTTTCCAGTCATTGTCCTCTGGAATGAACAGGAGAACTTTC
>JAFSZW010000180.1 GCA_017458865.1 Clostridia bacterium | reverse complement strand
GAGCCGGTCACATTCAAGAGAGAGACGCTCAGAGTCGATGAGAAGGCCATCCATATCAAACAGGACAGCGCGAACGGGACGCGAAAGGGTACCGCCATAAAGAAACATGTGAGACCTTCTTTCGAAACAGATAATGAGAACAGGGAGAATCTCCCTGTTCTCAGGTACGGACGGTTTGGGGATCAGGCATCATAGGGGATATGTTTTACCGCCTCATCCAAAAGGCCGATATCCCACATCAGGCTGCTGACCAGATACTTGTCACGAAGGTCGCGGCTGCCGATGAGCGCATCCTGCGTATCCTTCTGAGTCAGACCGAGGTCGGCAGGGGTAACCGGCATCTGCAGGCGGCGCATGAGATCGATAATCTCTTTGCGTGACGGGAGCTCGTCTTTCATTGCCTGACGGATTTCAGGCCAGTTGGCAACGATAAGGTCAAGGCGCTTTTTATGACCGACAGGGTCATTTTTGCCGGTTTGCGCTTCTATGCGCAGAATTTCGGGTGCGACATTGCCGAAAATGCGGCGGACTTCCTGCTCCCAGTGCTCGGTGGAGAAGGCAGCCATGGCGGCATTTGCCCGATCCACATCAATTTTATCCATCGTCAGGTAGTTCTCAAAGATCCAGAGCGCGAGCTGCGTGCCAACGGCGACCTGGATGCCATGGAGATCCCCCTGCGTGCCCTCACGCAGGCTCTTCATCTCCCACATATGGCTGAAATAGTGATCCAGACCGCTGGCTGGCCGGCTGTTTCCGGCATATGCCATGGAAAGACCGGAGAGGACAAGCCCGTCAAAGACGGCAGCAATGGCCTCATCATCCCGGGCTAGCAGCTTGTCTGAAAGGGCGACGATCTTTGCAAGAGCACGGCGTACGAGCTCGGCGATTTCCTCATCATACGGATCACCGTGCACCATGGAGGCGATGCGCCACTCACAGACGGCAACATACTTGGCCAGCATATCGCCTATGCCGGCTTTGAGCATGATATCCGGTGCCGTTTTGAGAATGTCTGTGTCACCGATAATGGCCTGCGGACAGGCATTGTAAAGGCTGACTTTTACCCGGTTCTGAATCATGGAACCGGAATTGGACGCATATCCGTCCATGGAGGGAGCGGTTCCCACAACCATGCTGGGTTTTCCGGCAGCATGAGCGGCAACCTTGCAGCAGTCATTGATAACGCCGCTGCCGACAGCCAGGAGAATGTCACAGGTCGGATCCATGGCCATGGTCAGAGAGCCGACAGCCATCTCGTCCGGTTCAATGTGTCCACTGAACGGGAAAACGAAAGAAGCATATGGGATGCCGGCTGCTTCCAGTACAGCCATAACCTTTTTGCCGCCGGCCTCAAGCGTGTTGTGGTCCATGACCACAAATGGTCTTTTGCAGCCGAGCACACTGAGCGCCTCGGGCACTTTTTTGACGACGCCCTTGCCAACAGCGTAGTAGCGCAGTCCGCAGTCCTTATAGGAATGTGCGCCGGGCTGGATGAGTTCCTCAACAGTCATTTCGCAGATACGTTTACTCATAATGAATACCTCTTGATTGCAGGTACGTTGGTTCTGTCCTGAACGTCTGCAGGCTGATTTCATGTCGTGCCTTTATTGTTTGTCGGACAGGAAAAGAATTAAGTTCCTGCGGTTTATACTGTGGGTATTGTACAAACCGGCTGCTTCTTTGTCAACAGACTGGATGCAGGAACAGAGCCGTATAGCTATCTGGTGGTGTTCCATATGGTTTGCATTCTGGCAGCGGGTGGGTTAACACTTCATTTTTCGGTATGACTGAGAGCGAAACGTCAGAAAGTCAGGAAGGCTCAGATGACTGCATGAGCATCGGTGTCACGCCATAATGTCAAAGCACCCACTTCAACTGTGAATCAGTGAATCGGCAATTGGATATTGCGAAGACGGATAAAGTGTCATGAACGATGAACAGGGACATTGTTGGAATACAGAATCTGAGGTTCAAATATGTTAAAATTGATGATCACCCTTCTCCTTTGCCTGATG
>JAFSZW010000179.1 GCA_017458865.1 Clostridia bacterium | reverse complement strand
TTGGGTGTAAACGACTTCAGGCAGCCGTTTTCCCCAATGTCCAGCTCAAAATACTTATAGTGGGAAAGAGAAGAACGAGATAGATCAATTGTATCCTGCAATACGATGAGTCGCTCTAAAGGCGGGGCGATATGGTTTCCTATAATGATGTGTGCTGCCAATGAACACGCCAAAACCACCATAGAAAAAGGATTCGATGAATCTCATCGAATCCTTTTTCTATGGTGCGGTAGATGGGACTTGAACCCATACGTCATACAACACACGCCCCTCAAACGTGCCTGTCTGCCAATTCCAGCACTACCGCGTGAAACGATGATATTATAAGCATCTCGATTTGAATTGTCAACACCTTCTGGAAATAAAAATGCCCCGGGAAGTTGTGCATTTTCTACAATTGGCGCCTCCTCTGCGAAAAAGATTCGAGCGATAATCTTGTCATCAGTAGGCAAATGATGTAAGATATACGTTGTATGATTATGGAAAAAGAAAAGCAATTTTGCGAAAGGAGGCGAGACCATGCAGGACGAGACACCGGCAAAGCGCAGGCGCAGACGAAGGCCTGAAATACAGGAGGTACAGCCGGAGCCGGTGCGCATTGTTGTCGGACGGGATGACGAGCAGCCTGAATGGATGGTCTCAGCCGGAGATGTAAATGGAGCGGCGTCAAGACGCACGGGAACGCCGGCCAAAGAGAGTGCGCCAGTAGAGAAAGTGCCCGCAAAACCTGCGGAATCAGATCCTGTTCCGCCTGGCCAGGCGGCTGCGCAGCCGGTTCTTCCAGAGACGGAGATTCCGCAGCCTGAGAGTGGTGACATTGGCAGGGTAAGCGGTGTTACGGTTCCCATAGCAGATGATGAACCGGTGCCACCGGAGGATGCGGTCGTTCTCAGAAAGAAGCCAGCCGCTGCCAGAAAGGGTAAAAAGAAGAAAGGGAAAAAGAAGCAGACGAATGCCGGATGGATCGGCAAAGCTGCGCTGCTGGTTGTGCTTGTGGCTGTGGTGATTGTCGGCGGTGTGTTCGGTGTCCGCAAGCTCATTGAGCTGAAGGATATCCGGGATACACTGGACCGCGGACGGGATGTGTTCTATGAGAATATCTATATGAACGACATTCCGCTGCAGGGGATGACGCTCGAGCAGGCGGCACAGTATGTGACCGCACAGGTGGACAGCCGCCTTTCAGGATTCAAGATTACGCTGAGGACCGTGGACGGCCGGACCTGGGATATTACCAAGGACGATCTGCAGATGAAGTATGATGTCGCGGATCAGCTGGACAGGCTCTGGTCGATTGGTCATATCGGGAATGCGGCAACCTGTTACGAACAGATCAAGGCACTGCAGGAGAATGAGGTACGCCAGTACTCTACCATGACATATGATTTGTCCAAGGTGAATCAGATCCTGACACAGATCAAGGCGGAGGTGGACCTGCCTGCGGTCAATGCGACACGCGTTGATGATGATACCAAGTGGCCCCCGTATTCCTATACGGATGATACCCCCGGACAGACACTGGATATTACGGGCCTCAATGAACGGATTATGGGCATGGTGGACCGGATGGAGTCCGGTCTTGTGGAGCTTACACCGGTACGGGTTGAGGCCAAGGTAACGCGGGCGGCGCTTGAGGGGTCTATTGTCAAGCTGGCCACGTATGAGACGGCAATCGGTGCAACAAGCCACGAGGGACGTTTCAGGAATATCGAGATCGGAACCGGGAAGTTCAACCATCTCATTGTCCACTCCGGCGAACAGGTTTCCTTTAATAAGGTAGCCGGAAAGCGGACGGAGGCCAATGGGTTTGTTGAGGCGCCGGAGATTGCCTACGGCGAGTATGTCATGGGTATCGGCGGCGGCATCTGTCAGGTTTCAAGTACGCTGTACAATGCTGTTGTCAATGCAGGGCTTGAGGTGATCAAGCGGACGCAGCACTCGCTGGCATCCAATTATGTGCCCATGGGTCTGGATGCGACGGTGTCGGATGACCGTCTTGACTTCATCTTCAGGAATTCGACGAACGCGGACATTTTCTTTGAAACCGCGTATTACAAAAAGAAAAATTACTGGTATACCTCGTTTACCATCTATGGACGCCCGGATCCGAACGGCTATACCTATAAGCTGGAATCGGAGATCAGGGAAGAGATCCCGCTGCCGGAGCCGATTTACCGGCCGGACCGGAAAGCAACCTATGTTGTGTATGAAAATCAGACCCAGCTGATCAGCAAGGGCGAGATTGGTCATATCGTGGATGTCTATCTGGTGACAACGGACAGCAGCGGCATGCAGATTTCGAGGGAACTCAAGTATACGGATACATACAAACCGATTGCGCCGGTCTACTGGATTGGCGTGACACCGCTGACGGCGTACTAATGACTGAGGAATGAGTGAGGACATATCTTATGGTAAGGAAAATAAGCGTTTTACTGATTATCGCGGTCCTTTGCACTGTACTGGCCGGCGCTGCACTGGCAGCGAGCACGGCACCCTATTCGCTGGATGAGGCAGAGAACCAGGTTCCCAGCGTCAAGAGCAATGGAAAGGTAGACGTTTTTCCGGCCGTGCGGTATCACCATGGCGTTACTGCGACCGACAAGTGGGTTCTGCAGACTCGTCTCGACGGCGTCATGATCAATCTGCAGCTGTTTGAGCGGAACGG
>JAFSZW010000178.1 GCA_017458865.1 Clostridia bacterium | reverse complement strand
TCTGGTTCTGACGCTCATCACCCTCCTTGGCAATATGCCCATGATCAAACAATGGCGGAGCGGCGAAGGAAAGGTTAAGAATTGAACAGAAAAGCCTGCCGGCGGCAGGCTTTTCTGATGCTCATTTTTCAGCGAGATGACGGAACAGGTCATCCAGGAGGGCATCGCGGTTGATATGGGAAATCATGCGGCACAGCGGGCGATCCTGAGGACAGGAGTACGTATGATTGTATTCCGGAACCGGTGTGGGAACGAGGGAGGAGCGCATGAAGCGGTCACCCTCATTGAGCAGCCATCCGATCGTGGTGACATCCCAGATGACACGGCTCCAGACCCTGCCCGCGGCGTAGGATTCCGCCTCCGCGACGGTATGGGCGACCAGGTAATCACACAGGTCATTCTTTCCGTCCAGCCAGTAATGCATCTCGGGGCCGGTTGTGATAAAGGCGCTGACTACACCCATACAGGGAAGGATGACAAGCGGCGCGCCGGAGGAGAAGACCACACGGGCGGCGGCAACATCCTGCTTGCAGTTGAACTCTTTGTTGTCCGGCCAGTGCAGGGCGTTTCCGCCGAGCCAGACAACGACGATGCGGTCCGCGATCTCGGGATGCATGAGCAGCGCGGAGGCGACATTGGTGATGGCCCCGATGGCAACCACATACAGTGGATGGTCGCTGGAATACTCAGCGGCAAGCGAACAGAGGTGCTCCGCGGCGGGCGAGCAGACCGGGGTCAATTCATCTGGAAGATAGCGGTCAGAACCGCGGAAGGCGGGAACCTGGCATCCGGCGAGCTGCTGGATGTGCAGGATTTCCTGATAGCTTTTCTCCATGCCGTCGGCCGGGCCGGATGATTTTTCATTAAAAAACGGGGCGGCATAGAGGGCGCGGACGGTGAGCTTCCCGGAAGACCGCAGGGCGTAGGCAATGGCAAACTGGTCGTCAATTTCATTGTATGCGTCTGTGTCGAGCACGAGATCGGCAGGACCGACGGGCGGCGACATCATCCGGATGCGCTGTTCCTCGGTGAGCATAAGAACACCCCTTCTTTTGTATGATGGATTTTCGGACAGGCTCATTATACGCACAATGCGGCGGCATGGGAAGACACGGAAGAACCAGTGTGTCAGAATGAAAAAACCGGATAAGTGGAACAGATGGAACAAAAATCACGTGAAAACCATGGCAGAGTGGTGAATAAAATGCAATAAGCAACCAATAATATGACAAGAAGTGGGATTGATGAGTAATGCAGGATTTGATTTCCACGATTCGCGGATCAGAAGATGTGCTGTGGCCGAAGGCATACAAAAACAGGCAGGAAACCGTGTTCCTGCCTGTGAAAGGTCAGCATCAGCCGGATGCCTCAGACGTTGACATTGCGCTCATAGATCAGGCGCAGTCCCTTGAGCGTCAGGGAACCGTCGACGTGATCAATGGCGTTGGACTCGTTGGCGATCATCTGAGCCATGCCGCCGGTTGCCACAACGGTTGCGTCCTGTCCGAGTTCCTGCTTGATTTTGTAGATGAGGTGCTGGACCAGACCGACATAACCGTAGAACATACCGGACTGCAGGTTGGCGAGCGTGGATTTGCCGATGACATGCTCAGGCTTGGCCAGTTCAAACCGGGGCAGTTTGGCTGTGCCGCTGCCGAGGGCTTCGCTGGCCAGCTTGATGCCGGGGCAGATCGCGCCGCCCAGGAAGCTGCCGCCTTCACCGACGACGCCGAACGTGGTTGCAGTGCCGAAGTCAATGGTAATGACAGGGGAGCCGTACTCCTCAAGGGCCGCCACAGCATTGGCAATACGGTCGCTGCCGAGCTCTCTGGGATTCTCGTACTTGATATTCAGTCCGGTGCGGATACCGGGAACCACCATCATGGGCTGCTTCTTGAAATAATTCTGGCACATGTGCTCAATGGTGAAGTTGATGGTCGGCACCACGCTGGAGATGATAATGCCTTCACAGCTGGTGGTGGAGTATCCTTCATGGGCGAAGAGATTGGTGATGAGCATGCCATATTCATCCGATGAATACATTTTGTTGGTGGAAATCCGCCAGTAGGCACGCATCTCCTTGCCGTCAAAGAGCGCCGTCTTGATGTTGGTGTTGCCGATATCCATCGTAAAAATCATGTTGCATTCTCCCTCAGATCAGCTTGCTTTTTTTCAGTGCGATGCCGACGGCGGCGGTGACCACTGCGGCGAC
>JAFSZW010000177.1 GCA_017458865.1 Clostridia bacterium | reverse complement strand
CATCTGCTGAGAAAGCAGGAGAATGGAGCACAGGATTCACCCGGAAATGCCCGCGCGAGGCCGGACAACGGAGAAGTTACCGGGTATGCTGCCTGAGCGCAAATGGCGGGAAACCGAGTGATTTCCGGCGGTACAGGTAGTAGAGGACAAAGGCAATGCTGGTAATGATCCATGAAATGGGATAGGAGATCGTGATCGCCTCAATTTCGTGCCAGCGGGGGATGACGGTAAACATCCAGGCGGAACGGAATACGCAGATGCCGAGCGCGGTCAGGACGGTCGGAAAGAGCGTGTCGCCCATGCCGCGCATGGAACCGGCGACCATCTCAATGGGCACGAACAGGAAGTACCAGGGTGTGATGCTGTGTACCATTCTGAGCGCATAGCCCATGACCACGGGATCGTCTGTGAACAGGCTGAAAATGGGTGCGGCAAAGGTGTAGAACACAAGGCTGAACAGCCATGCGCTGACAACAGACAGACCGCTGCAGACGAACATGCTTTCCTCGGCTCTGTCCAGCTTATGGGCACCGTAATTCTGTCCCACAAAGGTCATGACGGATGCACCATATGCGCTGTTGATCATCCAGTACATGCCGTCTACCTTGCCAAGAGCAACCCAGGCGGCAACCGTAGCAGTGCCGAAACTGTTGATCGTTGTCGTGATGATCATGTTGGAGACGGAGTACATGACGGACTGCAGCCCGGTCGGGAGGCCGATCTGTATGGTATGCAAAAGGATGTCCCGGTCTATGCGCATATGTCGGATGGACAGTCCGCGCGTGCCGATGACATGAGAGAGACAGCGCCAGATCAGCAGCGCTGAAATTGTCTGTGCAATGGCTGTCGCCGTGGCAACGCCCAATACCCCGAGTCTGAACACCGCGACGAACAGCAGGTCCAGAACAACATTCACAAGGCAGGCGACGATGAGAAAATGCAGCGGACGCCTTGAGTCGCCGAGGGCGCGCAGAACACCGGATCCGACATTGTAGATCATGGAGGGGATCATGGCCAGGAAGATGATGCGCATATACAGCGTTGATCCCTGCATGGTTTCCGACGGTGTGTTCATGAGCGACAGCATAAAGGGCGACAGAATGATGCCGGCAACGGTCATGAAAAATCCGGCAAAAATAGCGAGAGCCATTGCCGTCTGAATGGACTTATATACGGCGCTGTCATTTTTTGCACCGAAGAACTGAGAAACAATGACAGATGCACCTGATGAAAGACCGACAAAAAAGCCGATGAGCAGATTGATGATCTGGGAAGCGGATCCGCCGACGGACGCGAGTGCAGTTGTGCCTGCATACTTCCCAATGACAACGGCATCTACCGTGTTGTAAAGCTGCTGGAACAGCGTTCCAAGCATGATGGGAAAGAAGAACTGCAGGATCTGTTTCCAGATGACACCCTCGGTCAGATTACTGCGGTTGACGGGCTGACTTTTGCGCATTGATAAAGCCTCCAAAACGTGTTGGCAAGCGGACATTCTACAGAAATAAACGGACGAATACAAGGCAAAAAACCAACACATTTTGTCAGATGGGAACAGAATTTCAGTACTTCACCGGACGGGAGTGCAGGTTGTCTCAAAATCACCCGTGAAAGGGATCACAGGTCCACGGAGGGAAACAGGCGTGCAGTACAGAGAATACGGGACTGACAGGGGCAAGACCATCATGCTTTTGCATGGCGGCGGTCTTTCCTGGTGGAATTACCGGGATGTGGCAGAACTGCTCAAACCGGATTATCACGTCATCCTGCCGATCCTTGACGGACATGCTGGCAGTGACCGTCCATTTACAACCATTGAGAACAATGCAGATGAGATCATTGCCTTTATCCGCATGCATCTTGGTGGATATGTGGCGATGATAGGCGGCCTTTCCCTGGGCGGACAGATTCTGCTCAGTATCCTGTCCCGGTGCCGTGGAATCTGCCGCTGTGCTGTCGTCGAAAGCGCATCTGTCATCCCGTCCCGGTCAGTGCATGCTCTGATTGGTCCCGCCGTCGCCTGCAGCTATGGACTCATCCGGCATCGGTCCTTTGCAAAATGGCAGTTTGCGTCACTTCACATGAATCAGGATCTGTTTGAGGACTATGTCCGCGACACCTGCAGGATCCGAAAGGACGATATGATTGCTTTCCTGAGGGCAAGCACGGCATACGCCCTGGATACATCAGTGACAGATACGGATGCGAAAGTTTATGTGTTTGCCGGAGGGATAGAGGACCGCAGGATTCTCAGGTCTGCGGACCGTATCTGTGAAGCAGTTCCCGGGTGCGTGAAAACAATCCTGCCAGGGCTTTATCATGGGGAGTTTTCCATTAACCATCCGTCGGAATACGTTCGGACTGTTACAGATATTATGAGTTGGTATACAATAAAACATAAAACATTATGAGATTTGGAATGATACGGATATCAAAAATCATATCCCAATGATGCGATTTCCGTCTCGACTTGACATCTTCCATTGTTATCAGTTAAATATTAACTAATAATTTTGCAAGAAGGATTTTAAATGGCCAGGCTAGTTGATCCAAATACAGGTTACCGAATGAGGCCGCATAAGGTAGGCGGTTACCTGTATGCCAGCACACAACGGGTGATTGAAGAAAATGGAGTGGAGAAGCGCAGATACTTCGACTGGGGAAACTGGATACCAACAATGTTTTTACGCCGCTGCCACGCTTTCTTTGCCTGCCGCCTGAGGGACGTGCAAAGTTCATCTTTCCGGATGACTGGGATATCACCAGTATTCAGGAAGTGCAGGCCCCTGGATCAGCCCCGGCAGAAAACGCCGGTCTGATTCCTGATCAGGCTGTATCTATGGTCTGTGACAGCAGGCTTTATGGCGGGATCTGGCTTCTCGAGAGAATCGCAGAGGAAACGGGCCTGCGAGAGGACCTGCTGATTACCTTTTCGTACAATCAGGCCATGGTTGATGATATCATGACAATCAGCATGTTCCAGTGCTTGACTGGCTACAACGTGGATCGGCTGGCAGAGTGGCAGTGCCTCGAAAAATACCCGTCAAAAAGGATCCTGTCGCCCCAGGTTATCACGGAGCTTGAGCAATCAATCACCTGTCAGAACAAAATGGATCTGTTCCAGTGCTGGGCGCTCAGAGCACAGGATGATGTGGTATTGGCTGTCGATTCGCCGGTTAAAACCGCCTTTAATGGCAAACTGATCAATGCGGCATGGGGCCAGAATAAGGAAGGTCTCCATTTGCCCGCGTCACTTGAGGTAACCGTTTATTCCCTGAAACAGCATACGCCGGTCTACACCGCGACTCTGCAGGGAAACCTGAATGACAGCAGCAGCGTGGACAATATGATCGCAGACCTGACGGAAAAGGGCCTGAACAATCCCATTCTGATCGTGAACCGCGCGTATTCGGATCTTAAGCATCTGAGAAAGTACATTGTCGATGATATCCGGATGATTGGGTGCATGAAGGTAACTGCCGGGTTATCTCTCGACAGAATAAAGGGGCTGGAAACGTTCGAACTGATTCCAGATGGTTTTTTTGTACGCCGAGGTGCTTGATTTGTATGTCAGACAGTTCGATATTCCATATAGCGTTAAATGCGATGACGGCTCAGAAAAGGCAGCGGACAGATTGAAACTGAACCTGTACTATGATCCCGTAGGACGTGTAAAGATCCTAACGGCTCTGGATCAGGAGATGAGCGCTCAAAGGGAAGAACTGACCAAAGCCATACAAAAAGGCGACATTTACCATGATCTGCAGAAGAAGGCTATTGAAGATCATTATGATGTCTTCCATTTGCAATGGAATGAGGTCATGGTTCCCATTGATAAATGCCCGGAAATGCCTGGGAAAAAAGGACGGAAGCCAGGGTATGAGGCCAGGTATGTCCTGATCGGTTTTTCAGAAAACCATGATGCGCGCCTGTATGCCAGAAAGACGGCAGGATTCAGAGCACTCATTACATTGGGGCAAGACTCAGACTCAGTGCAGGCCATGCTGGATTATGGGGTTCGTGAGGAACAGGAAAGAGAACATAATGGCTGGGTAACATCTCCTGCCTGGGAT
>JAFSZW010000176.1 GCA_017458865.1 Clostridia bacterium | reverse complement strand
TCGGAAACGAATATCCAGTTAAACGAATGAATAAAAAAGGACTTCGAATGCATAAAATTGCATCGAAGTTGAGGAAATAAAAAATCGGAGAGCCCAAATGAGGCCCGTAAATAAAGGGCTCAGGACTTTCCGAGAACACTCGAACGATATTTAAAGATAACATACCAGAAATCAGTGTTCTGAGATGGCTGCTGAATTCGCCGGAATCCTGCAATCCAATCTTCTGAAGAAGCTGGCCTCGGCTAAACCCGTTATGACGAGTAGCAAGTACTGTGACAATGGATTTCATCATCTCCGGATTTGAAAACATGGATGAAAATAAACGGTCAAATTCGTTTTTAAGTAGAGAATGCTCTTGAAAAAACAACATACCTATATTCTAAACGAAGGGACAATCGACGAAACCTTCGCAAATTGCGTACATGGTAGGTGTTTTCGGCTTCCTGCACCTGTCCCACCTCTCAGATGGCGGGGATTACCCGGATGCACAGAATCTGGGTACGATGGATCAGATGATGGCATTAAAGTGGATTCATGAAAACATCGCAGGCTTTGGCGGCGATCCCGACAATGTGACGATCTTCGGCGAATCTGCCGGTGCAGGAAGCGTGACCGTGCTCCCGCTGGTCGAAGGCTCTCACCAGTATTTCAGGCGAGTCATCGCTGAGAGCGGTGCCCCGGTTTTCACGCGCTCTACGGAACAGGCTATTGGATGTACGAATGAAGTCATGGAAATACTTGGCTGCAAGACCGTTGCCGATCTGCAGAAGATTGATGTTGCGGAACTTGTGGCGGCCTCAGGCGTGCTGGCACTGCGTGTATGCCCGGAGAGAGACGGAAAATATCTGCCGCTTGACCCGTATGAGGCATATGCAAACGGCGCGGCAAAGGATATAGACATCCTTCAGGGCTGCAACAAGGATGAAATGAATTATTTCGTGCACTCCGCAGGCATTGAGGCTTACACCGAGTTTACAGATGCCTTCATGGAGCGGAAGTATGCTCAGGTAACGGAGGAAGAGAAGAAGAAGATCGAGAGCTTTATGAACGATGTAAAAGGGGAAAGCTACGAACCAGTCAGCCGTCTGCTTGATCACATCTGGTTCATTGCACCACTTTTCAGGTTGTCAGAAAGCCAGACCATGGGCGGCGGCAAGTCCTACACCTATTTCTTCACACCGGAATCCTCTTTGCCCATCATGAAATGCGGACATGCAGTAGAGCTTGCGGTGGTGCTCAACCATCCGGAGAATACGATTTTCACTGGAAGGACATTTGATGAAACCTTCGCGAAGACCATGCGGAAGATGTGGGTCCAGTTCGCCAAGACCGGCGATCCGTCTCTCAGTGCGGAGATTTCCCCGGACGGCCAGGCGAAAGAGTGGCCGGTTTACGACCTGGAGAACAAATACGTGATGGTCCTCGACGAATTCAACATCCACCCGGAGAAAGAGTCTGAAAGAAAGATTCTGGACTGGGACAGGACCTATTTCCTGACCAAGTACTACTGCATTTAACAGTTTCAAACATGTAAAGCATGATCTGCTTAAAGCCGGTTGCCTTGGCCATTCCGTAGAAACGCGGATCACGCACATGACGGTTTTTGCCAGGGACAAAATGCTCATCATCACGTCCCTGGTGAATGGAAATCACGGCAGAAACTATGGCGCCTCACCTTCAGGTGAGGCGCTCATTTTGCATTGTCAAACCCCGTTCAATTGTTGTAAGATAAGGCAGGCGATAATGCAATTTCTGCAGGTTATGAGGTGGAAGTATGAAAACGAAACTGACAGTCGGAGAACTGATCACCATCACAAGCATGCTGTTCGGAATGTTTTTCGGCGCAGGCAATCTGATCTTTCCCGCCTATCTGGGACAGATGGCCGGCGGTAATCTATTTCCTGCACTGGGCGGCTTCCTGGTCACGGCAGTCGGCATGCCGCTCCTCGCCGTCATTTCCCTGGGTCTTACTGGAAGTAACGGACTACTGGACTTGAGCCGGCATGTCGGAAACAAATTTGCCTATCTCTTTACTGTTGCGCTGTATTTGACCATCGGTCCGTTTTTTGCCGCACCCAGATGCCTGACCGTCCCCTTTGAAATCGGCATCCGGCCTCTGCTGCCCGAAACCGTCAGTCCACGTCTGGCATTGCTGATTTTCACGGCGTTTTTATATGCACTTCTGCTGTGGTTCTCCTTACAGCCTGGAAAGATTCTGACCTGGATCGGCAAGTTCCTGAACCCGGTTTTTATTCTCGTCCTCGGAATACTTCTGGTCATCGCGCTCTCCCGTCCCGAGGGGAGCGTCTTCTCCTTCGAAGCGCAGGATGTCTATCGTCAGGCTCCGGCGCTGCAGGGCATTCTCGACGGTTACAATACAATGGACACCCTGGCGGGTCTGGCCTTCGGAATCATTGTCGTAGACGTCATCAAAAAACAGGGCATTACCTCTCCGGAGCATATTGCCAGCAACACCGTCAAGGCCGGCGTCTTTAGCTGCGGATTTATGGGTTTCATCTATTTTCTGGTCGCGCTTGCGGGTGCAGGGAGCCGGGCTTATGCGCCGCTCCGCGATAACGGCGGCGCGGTTCTCGCAGATATTTCCGCCCATTATTTCCCTGGCATCGGATCCGTCCTCCTGGCAGTTATCATATTTTTTGCCTGTCTGAAAACCGCCGTCGGGCTGATGACCAGCTGCTCCAAAACCTTCTCGGAAATCTTCCCGGGGAAGCTCAGCTACAACAAATGGGTCATCCTTTTCAGTACTGTGACCTTCCTGATTTCAAATGCGGGTTTAAGCACGATCATCAGGATCTCCGTACCGGTGCTCATGATGCTCTATCCCATCGCCATCATGCTGACTTTGCTCTCCGTGTTCGGGAAGCTGTTCCGCCGCGATCACACCATCATCGTGTGCGTCATGACCATGGTCATCATCAGTTCGTTCTTCGATCTGTTAAGAGCCCTTCCATCAGAATGGACTGCCGCCGTCGGTGCGGACGGTTTCCTTAATCTCTGTAACCGTTATCTTCCCTTCTTCTCCTACGGTTTTGGATGGATTATGCCCACTGTACTCGGCTTTGTGATCGGAGCCGCGATCCTGGCGTATAAAAAAAGAACACAGGCAAACTCGTAGCCCACACCCAGAGATGGATTGGATCATGCTGCGATGACCACATCAGATTCCCGTAGCCAGACCGTGTCCTGCGAGTAAATCTCAATATCCATTGCCTCCTGCAGGGACAAGTCGCCCACATGCTCTATCAGAACTCTATGATTTTGCTTCAACTATTCGTTCAACCGATGGTAAAGGCCGACATCAGCGCGGCCACCACGGATTGATCCGGCAAAGTACCGTCATAGTGTCCTCCCCATAAACAAAGCAAAGCCCAGGCCGCCATACGGAGGCATAGAAAAAGGCCAGATGATCTGCTTCGGCTGATCAAGCTGGCCTTATTTTCTGTGTTTTACGGCATTGGATCGTCCAGATGGCGCACAACGGGGCTAAGCATCAGACTCCTTAAATGCCGGACATCAGACGGTCTCGACGCTTACAAACTGCCGCTCAGGTCCCTCTACACCGGTGAGAATCACACCTTCCAGATGCAATCCCTTCACATACTCAGCATAGATGCCGGCATGGTTCATCGGATGTGAACGAGCACACATGACCGGGGTCTCGGGGTCGGCATCCACCAGCTCGATGTGCATATTACTGAGGCTGATATCCTCAACCGGCGACTCAGGAATGCCATAGAGACACACCGCTGCGCTTCTGCAGCCACTCACCTGGATATCGGACAGCTGGATATGCCGGACATGCGGTGTTCCATCATCCACCGGCTGCGGATTCGGATCCGCTACAAACGGCTCTGTTCCGTCCTTGCCGCAATAATACATCATGTTGACAATCACCGGACAGGTGACATCATGCATGACAACACCGCTGACAGTCAGCCCTTCTACTGAGCCACCGCGGCGGCGCCTCGTCTTGATGCGGATTCCGCGGTCCGTTCCGTTGAACACACAGCCGGATACAGCCACATGGCGGATACCGCCGCTCATTTCGCTGCCCAGGACAACGCCGCCGTGTCCATGAACCATGGTACAGCCTGTAATGGCGATATTCTCGCAGGGAACTGTCTCAAGCGCATCCTCCGTACCTGCCTTGACGGCAATGCAGTCATCGCCGACGTCGATATAGCAGCCGACAATCCGCACATTGCTGCAGCTCTCGGGATCAATGCCGTCCGTGTTCGGAGAATCCGCCGGATTCACGATGGTGACACCGGAGACCAGCACATTGTTGCTGCGAAGCGGATGCAGCGTCCATGCCGGGCTGTTCTGCACGCGAAAATCCCGCAGCTGCACATTGTCGCACTTATCAAAGCAGATGAAACAGGGCCTTGCGACTTTGGCCGTGGGATCGCCGTGCATCTTCCACCAGCGCTGTCCATTCCCTTCCAGCACGCCACAGCCGGTTACAAACACATTCTGCTGCTCATACGCATAGAGAAGCGGACGATAGCTGGGCTGCTCATAGCCTTCCCAGCGGGTATTGATGATCACGTGATCTTCGGGATCATCTGAAAAGCTCAGCACCGCACCGGCATCCAGGTGCAGTTCTGTATTGCTGAAAAGCTCAAGACCGACAGTCTCATGCCGACCGGCCGGAATGGTCACAACGCCGCCTGTTTCGCGCAGGCTGTTCAGTGCCTGCTGCACTGCCTGTTTGCCATATCGTTCAAAATCAGGAATCATATCTTTTCCCCTCAGTTGTTGGTCACAATCTATCTGTCTGCCGCTTGAATCGGATGCAGTCCGGCCTTTTGGCAAGTGCCAGGCCCGTCAGTTCCCCGGCAGGCTGTTTACCGGTTCTATTCGAGTGATTCACCGCGTTCAATCGCCATGATCTGGCCGACGCGCCTGGCATGCCGTTCTCCCTCAAACGATGCACCGAGGAAGCTGTCAACGATCATCAGGCCCAGTTCCGTTCCCACAACGCGTGCGCCCATTGCAAGGGCATTCGCGTCATTGTGTCTGCGTCCCATGGCTGCGGAATACGGATCTGAACAGCAGACGCACCGGATACCGCGCACCTTGTTCGCCGCAATGGAAATGCCCACACCGGTTCCGCAGCACAGAATGGCGCGCTCACATTCGCCGCTTACCACTGCATTGCATGCCCGCTGTGCGAAAATGGCATAATCACAACTGGCCTCAGAATCCGTTCCGAAATCCTTAAAGGCGACATTCTGCCCCTTCAGGTGCTCAATGATAACCTGTTTCAGCGGATATCCCGCGTGATCACTCGCGATCGCTATCATACCGTTCCCTCCTTGATTCCGACTCATCTATTGATTTCATTAAGAAACCGACTTGCTTTTTATGGGCGCCCCGTGCCAAAAAAGGCCGGCAGCGCATGCGCTTTGCTCAGTCGATCCAGTCGCTGCTGGTCGGCGGTCCAAAGGACTCCCCGTCGTCATAAGCATCGTCCGGATCATTTGCATCCGCCCGCGCACGGGCGGCAAGTACGGAATGCAGCTGATCCGGGCTCATAACCGTGTTGGTTCCCATGCAGTCCCTGCAGCGGTTCAGGCATTCCGGACAGACACAGCCAAAGTTGTTTCCCTCAGACTGAATCATATAGGTCCCACAGCGGCGACAACTGCATCTCATAATCTGCTCCTGTTCTCGCTTTCCGCGCCCGTTTACTGAAGCGCTCTGCACGTTTCCAGTAACGATCTTCCTACAGCGCCATTATCCGGCAGATGCATGTGCGCGGGACACCGTGCCAGGATGCGGCGCTCTTCCATGGATGAGGAAAGGCGGCGGAATTCGTAACCATTCTGCCTGTAAAACGCGACAATATCCGGCAGGGCCTGACGCGTATAACCCTTTCCGTCATGCGCCAGGAGAATCACGACCGGCTGTTCTTTGGTCATCGTTATGACGCTGTGGAGGATACGCGGCGCGTCCATGCCGTCATACGTATCCCTTGTCATGGCATTCCAGTCAAACCACGACCAGCCGAGATCGGTAACGGCCTTTTTCGTCCTGTACGGATAGCTGCTGCTGCCGCCAGGAAAACGGAACAGGTCCGTTGTAAACAGCGGGTCATTCAGCGCAACGTACATTTCCTTGAGAAAGCGGCGGAAAACCAGCGCCAGCATTGATGGATCTTCCTTAATGTCATTTGAGGAATGGTCCATGGTATGGCAGGCAATGGTATCCCCGCGCTCATAAATCATCCGGGTATACTCCGGGAAAGCGCGCACCTGGAGGCCGAGCAGGAAAAAGGTTGCCGGAACATCCAGCTCATCCAGTATGGCCAGCAGATCTGGCGTCGCCTTCTTCGGGCCGTCATCAAAGGTCAGGTAAACCACTTTTTCTGGCAGAGCCGGCTTGCCGTCCGCCAGGCCCGTCAGAAGGCCTGAGCAGAGCAGCAGCAGTGCCGCCAGGCAGATTAAACTCTTTTTCATACGCTGTGACTCATCCGGTTGACATGCGTGAACCTGCGGCTGCCGCTGGCAAAATCCGCCACACAGTCCCCGTTTCCTTTCAGGATGTACTTATAGGAGCAAAGTCCGTCCAGGCCCATGGGACCGCGCGCGTGAATCTTGCCCGTCGAAATCCCCACCTCAGCGCCGAATCCATATCTGTATCCATCCGCAAAGCGCGTAGAGCAGTTCTGGTATACACCTGCGGAATCCACCAGCGCAAAGAACCGCTCTGCCGCCGCCGGATCCTCCGTCACAATGCAGTCGGTATGGTGGGAGCCATAATGGTTGATATGCTCAATTGCCTCATCCACACTGTCCACCATATGGACGTTCATGATCAGATCGCCGTATTCGCGGCTGTAATCATCTGTCACTACAGGTTCTGTCTCGACGCCGGCTGCTTTCAGTGCCGCACCGGCGCGCGCGTCCGCTTTGAGCTGCACACCCGCTGCCGCAAGTGCACGGCCCGCTGCAAGCAGCGCATCCTCTGCATCCGCATGCACCAGCAGCGTTTCTGCCGCGTTGCAGGCTGCCGGATACTGGATTTTCGCGTCCACAGCCAGGCGGGCCGCCATATCCGGGTCTGCCGTCCTGTCAAGATACACATGGCAGATGCCGCTGCTGTGTCCGAGCACAGGGATGCGGGTATTGTCCATGATGTATTTGACAAAGGCATTGCTGCCGCGCGGAATGATGAGGTCAATGAGGTCATCCATGCCCAGCATTTCGGAGACCTCTTCCCTGCTTTTGAGAAGGCCTATCCAGCCTGCTGCCGGGAACCCGGTTCTGGCTGTTTCCGCCTCAATGATGTCAAACAGCGCCTGGTTCGTTCTGAGCGCCTCAATGCCGCCCTTCAGCAGAACCGCATTGCCGCTCTTGAGGCACAGTCCGGCAATCTGAACCAGCGCGTCCGGCCTCGACTCAAAGATCACGCCGATGACGCCGATCGGGCAGGTCACGCAGGTCAGATTGAGCCCATCTGCCAGCTCCGTATCCCGGGTCACGCGATGAATGGGATCCGGCATTTCCGACAGCGCCCGCAGGCCTGCGGTCACATCCCGCAGCTTGTTTTCATTGAAGCCCAGCCGGTGAATCAGCTGATCCGCGATGCCCGCAGCCTTTGCCGCGTCCACGTCCGCCCGGTTTGCCTCAAAAATGGTTTCCTTATTTGCCTCAAGTGCCTCGGCGACGGACACCAGCAGATGATTTCTTGTCTCGTTATCCGTGGCCGCAAGTCGAAAACTTGCCGATCTGGCGGCCCTGGCAAGACGAATCATTTCGTCATTCATATATAACCTCAAAAAACAGTTTCCGCATCAGTTCGGCATCCGCGCGCAGCGGTGCCTTCTCAAGTATGGCCTCTTCCTGCGGGAGGAACAGATCCTGATGGTGTTCGCCGCTCTTGAGGCTTGAGCCCAGTGAAACAGCTGACATAATGCCAACATTTGTATCCATGGCGGCCAGCAGCGTTTTGCCCACGCCCATCATGCTCATAAAGTCAATTCCGGCCGCCTGGCGAAGCAGCTGGACCATGACCTCATAGCTGCGGTTGCGTCCCGGCTCATCATCCGGCAGTTTGAGATGCATGTAAGCCAGGGTCTGCTCCCCGTCCAGCGCCCAGGTATCACTTTCGAGACCGAGGGCCGCATCCTCTTCCTCTGTCGGCGAGATCCATACGCTCTCAACCGTCTCCACAAGGGACGGAATCATGCTCATGTCAATGGCCAGATACATGCCGATGTTGAGTCCAAGGAGCCGGTTAACTGTCCTTACTGCCAGCAGGCCTTTCGACTTTTTGTCGCCCATGGCATAGACATCCGACAGGGGCACCTCGCCTGCCTCCGGAATCTCAACCATGAGCTCCGGATCCAGGGATACCATAACCGCCTTGCCTGTTGCCGTATTGAGCGAGGCAACAGCCATCATCTGAGTC
>JAFSZW010000175.1 GCA_017458865.1 Clostridia bacterium | reverse complement strand
GGTATGAGCAGGCGATTCGCCTGCTTGAGGAAAACGACAGACGACTGGCTCCGGTATACCAGCGGGTTGCGACATCCAAACGGGCGACATCGCTCATTTTTGAAGGGACCGGTTCGGTGGATGAGGTGAAACGGGTCATCGGGGTGCTGAGGGCCAATACGGGGCTTGCAACCTTCTTTGTGACCCGGGCGCAGATGATGTCGGAAATGGATATGATAACCACCATTGTCCAGTCTGGTGAACAGGTCGGCATTCTGATCGATCCGGCCCAGATGACAGATGTTGAGCTGACGTGTGAACTCCTTGAAACGGGGAACATTCTGCAGACGACATATGGATACATGGGGAACATGGTGATCCGTCCGGCTTATGGTCTGGCAACAGAACCGCTCCTTGAGAGCGCCAGTGCACTGGGCTGGCCGGTGATTGCCCATACATTCCTGGCAACGCCGGAAACCGTTTGGCGTCTTGGTAATCCCGAGACCATTTATGAGCAGGTCTTCAGCGAGGCAATGCCCTCTTTGCAGCGCGGCGGCATTGCACTGTTCCAGCTGGGTGTGTTTGCGCGGGATGATGTGCTTGGCAATTATGTCCGGCATCTGATCGAAATCCGGAATCCCTACCCGGTTACACTGGTAACCGATGTGATCCGGGATACAATGCAGCTGTATACGTATCCGCTACCGGAAAGGCAGATCATGGATGATGTCCGTGATACAATTTATTCCGGACATACGACATATGCGACGGTCCTTGACCGGATTACAGGCGGGTATATCGGACTGGACGGCCAGAACAAGGAAGCACTCATGCCCGGGTTTACGTATCTCGAACGGGATGCACTCAATACAAAGGGCATTGTCCGCAACGAAAGTGACAGGGTGTTCCTGACATTCCAGGGATGGGGGAGCGATGTTGCCGTTGAGGCAATCCTGACGGTGCTTGCCAACCATCATGCACATGCGACCTTTTTCCTGCAGACGGAGTATGCAGCTGCGAATCCGAATCTGGTGCGGGGCATTGCTGCGGACGGACATGACATCGGCACGATGACGCATACCGGCGTCAAGCTGGCGGAAGGCCTTGATGATGATACGCTGTACGTGGAACTGGATGATCGTGAGACGGATGCGCTGCGGGAAGACCTCGTCACCAGCTATGATACGCTAATGCACATATGCGGGGATATGACAAGCGACTCTGCGAGGCCCTCGCTTACAACCTACATGCGGCCGCCGGATCTGGCAGTCAGCCGCAGCGGTCTTGAGGTGGTTTTTGATCTTGGCTTTACCTACTGCATTCTCGGCTCGTATGACTGTGAGGATGATGAGGCGAAGCGTGCACAGGATCTTGCGGATGATATGCGGAAAAATACCAAAACCGGGTCTGTGCTGATTCTGCGCCTGTCAGATGACTGCATTTATACGGCTGAGGCGCTGGATATTTACCTGAGACGGATAGAGGCAGACAAGCATTATCGCTTTGACGGACTTTCCATGGAACTCAGATAGACAATGAAAGGAATGGGAGAACGATGAAGATTCTGAATTTCGGTTCACTTAATCTGGACTATGTGTACAGGATGCACCACTTTATCCGCCCTGGCGAAACGGCGGCGTCGCTCAGCCGGACTGTCGTGTGCGGCGGGAAAGGACTCAATCAGAGCATTGCCATCGCGAGGAGTGGCGCTGCCGTCTGGCATGCGGGCAATATTGGTGCCGCGGATGGTGCGCCGCTTCGCACCATGCTTGATGCAGCCGGTGTCAATACAGACCTGCTGCAGGAGCGGGATGCGCCAAGCGGTCACACGATCATCCAGGTCAATGATGAGGGCGAGAATGCGATTATACTCTTTGCCGGCGCAAATGCGATGACAGACAGCGCACAGATAGAGGAGACGCTTGCCTGCTTTGATGCGGGCGATCTGCTGGTTTTGCAGAATGAGATATCGTGCATTCCGGAAATCATGGAACGGGCAAAGGCCAGGGGTATGCGGATTGCCATGAATCCGTCGCCGACTGGGGGGACGGAGCATTATCCGCTCCATCTGGTTGATTTCCTGTTTGTCAATCTGGATGAGGCGGCTTACCTGGCAGGCTGCGATCGGCAGTCGGCAGAGCATGAACTGGCGAAGCGATTCCCGGAAACGAACCTGATCGTCACGCATGGCGCTGATGGTGCCTGCTTTATTGAGGCCAAAGGCGGCAGATGCATCCAGCAGCCATCCGTCAGGGTGCAGCCGGTAGATACGACAGCTGCAGGAGATACGTTCATGGGATATTTCCTCGGACAGTGGACAAAGGGCGAGACGGTCGAGTGCTGCATGCAGATGGCGACGCTTGCATCTGCTCTGTGTGTTACACGGCCCGGCGCGGCGCCATCTATCCCGACGCTGGATGAGACGATGCGCTTTTCACAGGAGGCCGGGCGCTAATCTTAACAAGACGGCGGCTTTTGACAGCACAGTGCGAGGATGGATGCGTCAAATGGTCAGCGGATGCCGGCAAATGGGATCTGGCTTTACAGGAGGCGGAGATGAACACAGAGGCAATCCGTGACATGCTCATGGACATGCGGGATGAGGAGTATGGAAAGTTTACGGCAAAGCTGAACCCCAATATTGATCCTGAGACGGTGATCGGGGTGCGGACGCCGGAGCTTCGCGGACTTGCGAAGTCGCTGCGAAAAGTGGAGGACATTGACCTGTTTCTCAGTGATCTGCCGCACAGGTATTTTGATGAGAATCAGCTGCATGCCTTTCTGATTTCAGAGGGAAAGCAATTTGATGACTGCATTCAGGAGCTGCAGCAGTTTCTGCCGTATGTTGACAACTGGGCAACCTGCGATCAGTTGTCGCCGAAGGTATTCAGAAAGCATCACGACGCGCTCATGCCGCATATTCTGTCTTGGCTGGATTCAGACCATACGTATACGGTCCGCTTTGGTGTTGACATGCTGATGGTCCATTACCTGGATGAGGATTTTGATCCTGCCTGCCTTGAGTGGGTCAGCAACCTGCGGTCCGATGAGTATTACATCAACATGGCGGTTGCCTGGTATTTCGCAACAGCGCTGGCCAAGCAATGGCAGGCGGCGGTGCCGTACATTGAGGGCAGACGCCTTGATGGGTGGACGCACAACAAAGCCATTCAGAAAGCAGTGGAGAGCAGAAGAATCACACCGGAACAGAAGACATATCTCAGAGGTCTTAAGATTCAGGGACGGATTCCGTCGCCGGGATCCCGGCGCTAGACGGACTGATGCACGCTGGCAGGCAGAGGATGGAGGACAGGATGGCGGCAATTCGAAAAAACGGCGGCAACAGCGGGGCAGAGGACCGGTTTATCGAACTGTTCTGTGAGGCGTTCGGGGCAGAAAAAGGCCAGTATGTGTATCTGCAGTATCCCATGGTGGATATCTACGGGAAGCACAGACAGATCGACTTTGCCCTGAATCTGCCGGATGGGAAAGTGGCCATTGAGGTGGATGGTAACACTTGGCATCAGCCGGGGAAGGTGTCGCAGGAAAAGTATCATGATGATCTGCTGAAACAGAACAGCATGGTGTATGATGGCTGGCGCGTCTATCGCTGGACGTCTGCGCAGCTTGATCAGAGCCCGGAGCGAGTCAAGGATGAACTGGTGACGTTCCTTGGACAGTCACCGATGTTCCGATATATTGAGGAGACGCTGCCGCCTCAGCAGGGCGAGGTGTTTTCCCTCATGGACCATCAGGAGGAAGCGCTTCGGAATCTGGCTGAAATGCGGGCTGCGAACAAGACAATTGCCCTGCTGTATCATGCGACCGGAACCGGGAAAACAGTTACGGCAGTTTCAGATGCCAAAGCATTTGGACGCAGGACCCTGTTTCTGGTGCACAGGCATGAGCTTGTGGACCAGGCAGTGGGGACATTCCGTCGACTTTGGCCGGAGGTGAGCTGCGGCCGCTTTGAGGGAAGCATCCGCGATACCAGTGCATATGTTGTCTGTGGGACCGTGCAGAGCGTGTCACAGAATCTTGATGCGTTCAGTCCGGAGGATTTCGGCTATCTGATCGTGGATGAGTGCCATCACGGGACAGCGGAAACGTACCGGATAATCATGTCGTATTTTCATCCTGAGTTTACGCTTGGTCTTACGGCAACACCGGAACGGATGGACGGGGACGATCTGCTCAGAGTTTTCCAGAATGTGGCGCACAAGCTGGACCTCAAAACGGCAGTTGAACTGGATACGCTGGTGCCTGTACGGTGCATCCGCATCCGGACCAATATCGATATGAAGGATGTCCGGATCAACGGATTCAGGTACAATGCGCAGGATCTTGAGGAGACCATCCGGATCCCGGCAAGGAATCAGCTGATCGTAGATACATACTGCAAGTATGTGCAGGGGAAGCCGACTGTAGTGTTCTGCACCTCTGTCAGGCATGCAGAGGAGATAGCGGAGCGTTTTCGTGAAAAGGGCGTAGATGCACGGTGTGTGTCCGGTTCAACAAGACCGGCGGAGCGCAGTGAGATTCTCGCGGCATATGAGTCGGGGCAGATACCGGTGCTCTGCGCCTGTGATCTGCTCAATGAGGGATGGGACTCACCGCATACACAGGTGCTGTTTATGGCCAGGCCCACCATGTCCAGGACCATCTATATGCAGCAGCTTGGCCGCGGCATGCGGAAGGCACCGGGCAAGGAATTCCTCATGGTGTTTGACTTTGTTGAAAATGCCGGCCTGTTCAATATGCCGTACTCCATACACCGGCTGCTGGGACTGTCGGAATATATGCCCGGCGGACTGGTCCTCGGGACAAAGTACTCTATGGCGTTTGACCAGGATCTGTTCAGGCAGGGACAGAAACCGGAGGTGCTGATCGATTATCCCATTCATATGGCTGATTATGAGACAATTGATCTGTTCAACTGGCAGGACAAGGCCAGGGACATGATCTCTCAGATTGGCTTTACGCAGATGGTCAGCGTGCAGGCTGAAACGATAGACCGGTACATCAGGGACGGGAAGATTGGGCCGGATATGGAAGTGCCGGCGGGTGAACACAGGAGTTTCCGCTTCTTTACGAAAGAAACGGTAGAGCGGTACGCAAAGGCATTCGGCTGGAAGATCATCACAAAGGAAAAGATGAAAGAGATCTTCTTTGAGATGATTGAGACCATGAACATGAGCTATTCCTACAAGCCGGTCTTTATGCTGGCTTTCCTCCGGAATGCGGGGGACTCCGGCAGCGCTTCTCTGGATGATGTTGTCAGGGATTTTGCAGCCTATTATGAGAAGCGCGCAAAGGACGGTCTGCCTGCTGAGAAGCGTCCCTGCATCTTTACGCGCGGCGGATACACGGACAGGGAGGTCAGAAATCTGATCCTGACCATGCCGTTCAAACGCTTTGAACTGATGAATGTCATGCATCATGCGAAGCAGCTGGGGATCATCTCGCTCAATCATGCACTGGCGAGACAACTGACGGAGACAGATTACGCGCATATCCGGACGTGCTGCGAAGAGGCTTTGACACGTTATTTTTCAGCATTTTGACGAATAAAACGAAAACGGGCACGGCGTATCACATAAACACAGGCTGGAATTAAAACATACATTACAAAAACCAGCCTGTTTTTTTTATAATATTCGTATTTCTGGACGCTGAGTTAGGGAGATGATAATGAAAAATACTGTCAAAATATACCGTCATGAAACGTTTCAAAAATATTCAAAAAGGTCAGAAAAACTGTTGACGAACATGCCGAAAAATGATAGCATCTGTCAGTCGAGTTCAGCAGGTGCGTTATTAAGGGCTGAATATTGATAGGAATCAAAAAAAGGGGTGTATTCTATGGCAAAAAATGCTAAGGCATCGGCCGATCCGAATGCGCATGATCGGTCCCTGCTCCAGCGAATCGGACGTGGCTGGCAGCTGTATATTCTGCTTCTGCCGGCGTTGATCTGGCTGATTCTGTTCGCCTACTACCCGATGTACGGCCTCGTCATTGCATTCAAGGATTTCAAGATCCGTGCCGGCATCCTGGCCAGTCCGTGGGCAGATCCGCTTTTCAAGCACTTCACGAACTTCTTCTCTACCAGCATTGCCAAGACGACCATTGTAAACACGATCCTGCTGAGTGTATACCAGCTGCTGTTCTCATTCTGGGTACCGGTTGTGTTCGCACTTCTCCTGAACCAGATCCGTTCCAATGGCGCACGCAAGGCAATTCAGACAATTTCCTATGCCCCGTACTTCCTTTCCAACGTGGTTCTTGTCTGCATCATCTCCGTTCTGTTCTCATCAACGGGTGTTGTGAACAATGTGATGCAGGCGATGGGTATGAAGATCAAGAACTTCACCAGTGAGGCGCAGTATTTCAGACCGCTGTACATTGGATCTACCATCTGGCAGTCCATGGGCTTTAACGCGATCATCTATATTGCGGCACTGAGCAGCATCTCACCGGAGCTGTATGAAGCTGCTCTGATTGACGGCGCGAACAAGTTCCAGCGCGTCTGGTACATTGATCTGCCGCTGATTATGCCCACCGTTATCCTGATGTTCATCCTTGCAGTCGGCAATATCATGACAATCGGTTATGAGAAAGCCTGGCTGATGCAGGCCGGCGGCAACACGAGCGTATCCGAAATCATTTCGACGTACGTGTATAAGACTGGTTTGCAGTCCGCACAGTACTCATTTGCAACGGCTGTGGGCCTCTTTAACTCTGTTGTTAACTTCATCATCCTGGTGCTGGCCAACTTCGTCGCGAAGAAGACCGCAGACATCAGCATTTTCTAAGGAGGGGAGGATTCGGTCATGGCAAAAGACAAGGCAAAGGACAGCAAGACGCCTGCTGCGATTCTGAACGTAACGCAGACCAAGGCGGACAAGACGTTTGATGTGATCAATATCATCATCATGGTTCTGCTGTGCCTGATTATTGTTTATCCGCTTTACTACGTGATCCTGGCATCCATTACGGATCCCAAGGTTGTCAATACCGGTAAGCTGCTGTTCTACCCCGAAGCCCCCTATTTCAAGGGCTATCAGGAAGCTCTGACGTATCCGCAGCTGATTTCCGGCTACAAGAATACCATCTGGTATACGTTCCTTAACGCAGTTGTGGCCCTTTGCTGCACCATTCCGGGCGCGTATGCGCTTTCCCGCCGCGATCTGGCAGGACGCCGCCCGATCATGTTCCTGTTCACGTTTACGATGTTCTTCAGTGGCGGCATCATCCCGATGTTCCTCACCATCAAGAGCCTCAAGATTTACAATACACCGTGGGCACTGGTTCTCCCGGCTGCCGTCAGTGTGTACAACCTGATCGTCTGCAGATCGTTCTTCGAGAGCTCGCTGCCTCAGGATCTTCTTGAAGCGGCACAGATTGACGGCTGCAATGACTTCCGTTTCTTCTTCCAGTTTGCGATTCCGCTCTCCAAGACGATCATCGCTGTTATGCTCCTTTACTATGCGACGGCCATGTGGAATACATTCTTCAACGCCCTCATGTTCCTGCAGGACGATGACAGAATGCCGCTTCAGGTCGTTCTGCGCAACCTGGTTCTTTCGAATCAGCTCAGTGCCAGCGCATCCGGTGCTGAGGCTGCCGAGAAACAGAAACTGGTTGACCAGCTCAAGTACGTTATCATCACGGTTTCTGCAATTCCGCTGATGATCGTATATCCCTTCGTCCAGAAGTACTTTGCCTCTGGCGTCATGCTTGGTGCGGTTAAGGGATAATGCACCGTCTGTGATTCTGATACGCGCTCACGCGTCTCGTGAGTAGAATATAAGTATGGAGGAAACAATGATGAAGAAAATCGTTTCTCTACTCATTGCTGCCCTGCTCGTGCTTGGCTGCGTCTCCGCGTTTGCTGAGCTGAGCCCGAAGACCAAGGAAGCCGTTGAGGCTGGTCTTGTAGTCCTTGACGGAAGCCAGGGAACGACCATCATCACCGATCCTGACGCATTCGAAGCCAAGTATGGCAAGATCAGCATGCTGTTCGTCAACTCTGCGAGCCGCAAGGTTCCGGTTGAGGAACTGGCCATGGTGAAACGCTGGGAAAAGGATACCGGCGTTCGCTTTGACTGGCAGAAGATCCCGGCTGACGGTGCACAGGAGAAGATCAACCTGATGCTGACCAGCGGCGAGACCCTGCCGGATGCCTTCTTCAATTTCGGCGACGGCAAGTCCACGACCATTGTGGTCAACGCTCTCGGACAGGATGTCTTCCTTCCGACCGAAGACCTGATCAAGGAGTACATGCCCACCCTGACCAGGGTTCTTGAGGCGAACCCCAACTACCAGCAGGAGACCACCGCTCCTGATGGACATACCTATGGCTTCCCCTACATTGAGCAGATGTTCGGTCTCGTTCTGACCCCGGGCCCGCTGCTCATCAACCAGGTATGGCTTGACAAGGTTGGCATGGCAATGCCCACCACCGTCGACGAGCTCACCGAAGTTCTCCGTGCTTTCAAGGCCGCTGGCGACCTGAACGGCAACGGCGAGGATGACGAGATCCCGATGGCCACCATCTTTGGCGCAGGCACCGGCGATACCTTCGGCTCCTATGACATGTTCTATCGTTTCACTGGCGCTTTCGGCTGCGAAGACACTGTCTGCGGCGGCTATGAGAATGCCAACCACCTCCGTCAGATCGACGGCAAGGTGACCTACACCGCGATTGATCCGGCTTTCGGAAAGACCGCTATGTACTTCCATCAGCTGTATGAAGAAGGACTGCTCAACAAGGACTGCTTCGAGCCCATGACCGGTTCTTCCACCAACTACACCAACAACGAGATTGCTCAGGACATCGCCAAGATCGGCGTTCTGGGTGTATGGTCTGATATGTCCATCATCAACAACGCTGTCCGTCATGAGTATGTACCGATCCCGCAGCTGCAGGGCGAAGCCGGCACCACGGGCAATGCACTCAACTATTCCGAGCTGCAGGATGCCTGCGATACCGCTATCACTGTTGACTGCGAATTCCCGGAGATCATCGCTGCTTTCACCGAGTACATGATTTCTGACCCGCAGCTGTCTGTCCAGTCCAACTGGGGCGCCATCGGCGGCAACTACTATCTGGCAGATGACGGCGTCATGCGGTTCCATCTGGACGAGAATGGCGACATCATCACCGGTACCGAGTGGGGCGACTTTAACAACAACTTCGGCCAGGCCCGTGAGAACACCACCACCTGCCGTGGCTCCATGATCGTGCTGAACGAGTACTACAACACTGAGGATCAGCCGAATGGCGTTGTTGAGTACACCTATGACGCGGCCAACCTGCTTGCCTTCCAGCGCGTAAACGGCAAAGAGAAGGACCTCGAGCAGTATGACACCATCCCGAAGATCATGCTCCTCAACGAAGAGCAGCAGGAAATCTCCCGTCTGGTGGAGGTTACCAACCCGATCGTTAAGAAGTATGTCCAGCAGTGGGTTACCAACGGCGACGTTGACTCTACGTGGGATTCTTATGTTTCCGAGCTGAAGGGTGCTGGCATTGACCGCATCGTTGAGATCTATCAGATCGCTCTCGACCGCATCAATGGCAAATAATTCAAGGTAAGGTTACAGGGGGGAAGGAGGGACACCTTCTTCCCCTTTCTTTTCGGCGATATACCTGTTTTGGGCATGATCTGACCTTAATCTATAAACAGATCAATGCGAAAACGGGTACAGGACAACCGTTTATCTGATTGTTATGCGCCGGTGGGCGCGAGAAGTGAAAACAGAAACATTGGGAAAAAGGAGACCTGCTCTATGAGCACCAAAGGAAATCGTGATTTTCGTCCGTCCATGCATTTTACGCCGTCCTATGGCTGGATCAATGATCCGAACGGACTGACGTATGATAACGGAACATGGCACTTATTTGCCCAGCATAATCCCAAGGAAGCGGTGTGGGGACCGATGCACTGGCTGCATGCAACCAGTACGGATCTTCTGCACTGGAAGGAGCATGGCATTGCCATGTATCCGGATGAGAAGCTGGGAATGATCTACTCCGGCAGCGCCATCATTGATAAGGGAAATACATCGGGTCTGGGAGACGGATGTGATCCCATGGTGCTCATGTATACCAGTCATGGAGCGCATGAGCAGCAGAGCATTGCCTATTCAAATGATCGTTTCCATTTTACGCCGTATGAGGGGAACCCGGTTATTTCCAATGATGACAAGCGCAACTTCCGTGACCCCAAAGTATTCCGCAATGAGATAAAGGACTGCTGGTCCATGGTTCTCGCAGCGGGTGACCATGCGGAGTTCTATGCCTCAAAGGACCTGATTCACTGGACCAAGACCGGTGAATTCGGTGCGGCAGAGAATCGCCTTGGCGGCGTATTCGAGTGCACGGATGTGTTCCCGCTCAAAGCGCCGGACGGATCTGAGGTCTGGGTTCTGATTGTCAGCATGGCGCTGCGCAGCCAGTTTGGCGGCGGGCGGATGCAGTATTTCCTCGGCACCTTTGACGGCGATACCTTCCGAGAGACTATCCCGACAGATCATCCCCGCATCCTCGATTCCGGGTACGACAACTACGCAGCCGTCACCTACAATGGGACGGACAGGCGTCTGATGATTGGCTGGGGTTCATCGCCCAGCTATGCAAATCAGGCACCGACCGGTGATTTCTGCTGCCTCATGACGTATGTCCGTGAGCTGTCGCTCGTTGAGACGGACGCCGGCCTGCAGCTGTCTCACAGCCCAATTACGCCCGAATTTGATCTTGCAGAGGCGGCACGCAAGCCGATGCCGACAGATCTCAGATTCCCGTGGATGTATGTGCCGGAGGCAGAGGGCAAACTGCCTGGCGAACTGTTCAGCATTCATGTTGAGGCGGAGGGCCCGTTTACACTGTCCCTCTTCAATGATGATGGCGAACATCTGGATGTGTCGATCAACAACGAGCAGAAGCTGGTTGTTGACCGCATTCATGCCGGTGCCAGCGATTTCAGCCCCGTCTATGCGTCGGGTATCTGCGCTGTGATGTCGCAAAACCGCACCATGCGTGGGCCTGTCAAGCTGGACCTGTATTTTGACCGCATGTTCGCAGAGATGTTCACGGACAATGGCACCGTGATCAACAGTTCCATGGTCTTCCCGAAGAGCCCGTATACAAAGGCAAGCATGACCGGAGACGGGACGATGTGGATCGGAACACCCAGAGTATAAATTATCTCAATTGCGCACAGGCAGTTTTCCTGCATGTGTGCTTTTTTGTCTGCCGGACTGACTGACAAGCGATGGAGGATGCATGGTAGGACTGATAGCAACGGACCTGGACGGCACACTGCTCATGCCGGATGGAACCGTTTCGGAACGGACAAGGCGGGCGATGCTTGCCTGTGAGGCAAAGGGCATTCCGTTTGTATTTGCAAGCGGACGGACGTTTGAGGGACTTTGCGGGATGGCCAGACAGCTTGGCCTGAACAGCCCGATCATATCCGCCAATGGCGGGCGCGTGGATCTGAGCCCGGGCGGGCCGACGATTCTTGAGGATTTCATTCCGGCCAATATCGCGGAGCCGGTTCTGGATATTCTTGAGCAGTCTGGCATGTATGTGGAGTGTTACAGTGGGAATGCCATCTATTTCCTCCATCCCGAGAAGTCACCTTTTCCGGGATGGCCGGGTTCGCGTGAAAGCGTCATGGTTGAAGGCGTGCAGCAGCGGTTTATTGTCGGCATAGAGCCCATGCGGCAATTTGCAATGTACAGGGCGTATAAGTTTGCAGTCTGCAGCAGAGACACCGAGGCACTGCAAAAGGTGAGACGGATGCTCGAAAGGCTTGATGTTGCGCTGAACAGTGCATTTCCGTTCAACATTGAAATCATGGAACGTGGTCACGGAAAAGGACACGCACTGCGTTTTCTGACTCATTATCTGGGCCTGCGGGATGATCAGGTTATGGCCTTTGGCGATGGCAGCAATGATCTTGAAATGTTGATGGCTGCCGGTACAGGCGTCGCAATGGAGAACGGCTTTCCGGAACTCAGGGCAGCAGCCTCAGTCATCGCGCCGCCCAACAGTGAGGAAGGCGTGGCATGCATAGTCGAGCAGATGGTTCTCGGGCGCGAAGAGCAGGACCGGGGTATCTGATAATCCGAACGGATGTGTTCAGGACTGCGGATGATGACGGTCACGGTCCCGATCACGGGAATGATGCCAGACAGGGAAGAGTGCTGTCTGTCAAAATTGCATGTTATGAAGCATCCCGGGAAACAGCGCCTGCTGGCATGATCCGATATGGCTATGAGATTTTTCGGTCCCGATGTTTGTCAGGATGAGGCGCTGAACCCAAGAGAAAGAAAACCGTTTCATTTTCCAATGACAGAATGAAACGGCTATGTATGGCGTTAAAATCACGTTAATTCTTTCGGACTCAAAATTTGTAAACTGATGTCACCGGATATATGTATGACTGCCGAAGGGATACGCCATGCAACAGTTATTGGTTCAGGACGGGATAAAAAAGTTTGTGAATCACGCACTTTTTTGACGCTCAGGGTTTCAATGAAATCCATCATCTGCCGGGCTTATGAAAGGCCTCTGTGATGGCATCAGATCTCATATGAAACGTTTCATGTGAGAGAGGCTTAAAAATCATGACAATCCTGCTATTGACGCTTTGAAAGGTTGTGTGATAGAATCAGTATGCTGATTGTATCGGGCTGTTTTGCCTAATGATACTATATCAAAGCACAAATTATTAGGAGGTCGTACTTATGAAGAAACTTGTCTTAGCTCTCATGATGGTCTCTCTTCTGACCTTTGCGTTTGGCGCAATGGCAGAGGCTCCGGATGCATCCAACGATCCCGCAGTGACCCTGGTTTACGCTGAAGTGAACCCGCTGGATACCACTGTTGTTGGCCAGGTTGCCCTGCATTTTGCTCAGAGAGTCAACGAACTGTCTGGCGGCACGGTTACCATTGATGTCCAGGGAGGCGGCGTCCTCGGTGCTGAGGGCGACTTCTGCGACAACATGATCGGCGGCATCGGAACCATCGACATGGCTCGTCTTTCTGTTTCTACCCTGACCGGCTACGGCGTACCGAAGTCCACCCTTCTGTGCCTCCCGTTCGTGTTCACCAGCCGTGATCACTTCTGGAATTTCGCCGGCAGCGATCTGGCCCAGGAATTCATGGATGAGCCCTTTGAGGCCGGACTTGGCCTGCACGGCCTCTTCATCGGTGAGGAAGGATTCCGTCACATCTTCACCAACAAGCCCGCTTCCAGCCTTGCTGATCTCCAGGGCATGAAGATCCGCGTTTCCACTGACCCGACCATGGTCGGCATGATCAAGGCTTTCGGCGCTGCTCCCACCGTTATCGCTTATGGCGAGCTGTATCAGTCTCTGCAGTCCGGCGTTGTTGATGGCGCTGAGAACCCGGTTGGCAACTATAAGGCAAACTCCTTCTATGAGGTTGCTCCGAACCTGATTCTGGACGGACATCAGCTGGGCGTTATCGAGCTGGTTATCACTGACTTTGCCTGGAACAAGCTGACTGCTGCACAGCAGGAGTGCGTTAAGATCGCTGCCAAGGAATGCCAGGCTTATAACAAAGAGCTCTCCGAGAAGGTCGAAGAGGATACCCTCGCAGAACTGGGCGACAAGATCACCGTCGTCGAGGTTGACAAGGCCGAGTGGATCGAGAAGTGCAAGGACGTCATTGCTGAGGCAACGAAGGACTATGCAGATCTCTATGAGAAGATCGAGGCACTGCAGTAAGTTTCGGGTGCTCTGACTGAAGCTTTTCAAACGACGTAATTATGAATGCAGGGAGAACTCCTCTCCCTGCTTCTTTTGAAAAGAGGCGGAAACTGAAAACATGCAAAAACTGAAAGTATTCTACGACTGGATGTATAAAATCGTCATGGTTATCTGCAAGCTTCTGCTGATTGCGGATATCTGTGTGGTTAGCTTTACAGTTCTTGGACGTTATGTGCCGTTTATTCCGGATCCGACATGGACAGAGGAAATTACACTGACACTGATGTCCTATATGGCAGTGCTCTCCGGCGCGCTGGCAATCCGCAGGGGCGCGCACATCCGCATGACCAGTTTTGACCGGTATCTGCCCAAGAAGCTGATCAATATTCTGGACATTGCTGCGGATATTGGCGTTCTGATTCTTGCGTACATCATGATCGTTCAGGGCTGGAAATATGCAAACGGCATTGGTGCAAAGGGCTTCTATCCGAGCCTTCCCTGGCTGAGCAAAAGGGTCATGTATATGCCGATTCCGGTGGCAGGCATCGCGATGGTGATTTTCGAACTGGAATCCCTGTTCAACAATATTCTGAGACTCATGGGCAAGGAAGCGCTTGTGAAAAAGGAAGCCAGCCTTGAGGAGCAGGTAGCAGAGGGAGGAAACTAAAGAATGAATACTAGCCTTGCGATTTTTGCTCTTCTGGGAG
>JAFSZW010000174.1 GCA_017458865.1 Clostridia bacterium | reverse complement strand
ATCAGGGAATGGCCAATGGCAAGCGTGAAAAAACATCGGCAAATTGCCGATGTTTCTGCTTGTTCAAGGCCATGTGAGAGTTACACAGATCATATGAAGGGCTGATGTGTTTTAAGAAAGGAGGTGAAAAAATGTTCTTGCCCGGAGGGCCGAGGCTATCTATTCCGAGATCATGAGTTCTGTCAGCATGAGGAAGGTAAGGCCCTGGCCATATGCTGTAGGCGTCACGATGATATCCCGGTAGTGCTGCAGGTTGTGTCCCATGCCGGTTCCGCCGGAGACGCCCTGAACGGCGCCTGTATCATCAATCTGGGCAAGGACGGCGTTTGCGGAAAGCGTGCCCATCTCATGGTACTTCTCCTCCGGCAGCCAGTTCATGCGGATGCCTTTGAGAATGCCGTAGGCAATCGCCGCAGTGGCGCTGGTCTCGCAATAGGAGGACTCGTCGTCAATGAGGGTGGTGAAGAGGCCGTTGACCCGCTGATACTTCCAAAGCGCGTCGACCTGGTCCTGCCAGGCGGAATGAATGAGACGCATGGCTGCGTTATTGCGGCCGGTGATGTCGTAGAGCTCGACGGCAGCTGCGGTGAACCAGGCATTGCCGCGGGCCCAGAAGGCGTTTGCAAAGTTGTGGCGGCGGTCAAATGTCCAGCCGTGGTAGAACAGGCCGGTGATCTTATCCTGCAGGTAGCGGATATGGAGGAGGAACTGGTATTCCGCCTCGTCGATCAGCTGAGGCCTGTCGAGTACAACGCCGGCCTTTGCCAGGAAAAGACAGGTCATGAACAGGGTATCACACCACAGCTGCTGGTAGTGCTTGTTCCACACTGTACAGTGCTGCAGGCCGCCGAATTCGGTACGCGGCATCTCATCCATTACCCAGGTCAGCCAGGATTCGATTTCGGTCAGGTAATCCTGGCGGCGGGTTTCGTCGTAGAGGCACGTCAGTGTAAGAAGCGGTGCGACGGTATTGACGTTCCGGTGCGGCTTTTCATCGCGCCCCAGCATGTCATCATACCAGCCGGTCAGGTAGTCAAGAATGGCGGTATCACCGCTCTGCCGGTAGGTTTTGTAAATGCCGTACAGGGCGACGCCGGTCGGCCATTCCCAGTTGTTCATGGTCAGATGGCCGTTTGAGGGATCATTGCCGTCCGCATGTTTGAGCATGCCAAGTACGCGGTCAGCGGTTTCCTTGTAGGACATGTTTCTGCCTCCTGATGGTCAAAAGATACTTCGGCACGGATTGTCGGAGAAAGCACCTGGCAGATGGTATGATTGGCCGGTGGCTCTCCTCATATGCCGTGTTGATGAAAGCCCCGCAGCACTGACTGCGGGGCAAGAGATTACTTGGTGCCGGCAAAGGAATTGGCGGTATCTGCAAAGACAGCGGGGCCGCCGGTCTTGCGCTTGGAGGTCGCCACGCGCTTCATGAGCTCGTCATAGTAGAGCTGCTCATCGAACGGCAGTTCGACGGGCTTGCCAAGGAAGGACGAAAGGTGCATGGCATTTGAAAGCATGAGTCCATTGATGCCCTCGGAACCGTGCGCGACAAGGGGCTCACCGCGAAGGATTGCGCCTGCCCAGGCGTTGAATACGCCTTGATGCTGCGGGTTCAGGCCGTCCGTTTCGACCTTGATGACATTGGCCGGAACTGAACCGAACGGTTCGGTGTTGGTCTTTGTCCAGTCCTGTTCAAGCTGGTCAAGCTCGCACACATAGAGATCATCGCCATCGGCAATCAGCTGCGCGCCGTCCATCTGGACTTCGAAGCGGTTGCTGCCGTGCGGATCGCCGGTGGAGGTGATAAAGACGCCGGTATGTCCATCCGGGTATTCCATGATGGTGGTGACGTCGTCCTCAACCTCAATGTCATGCCACTGGCCGTAGCGCATGAAGGACTGGACCTTACACGGCATGCCCAGGATCCACTGCCAGAGATCGAGCTGGTGCGGGCACTGATTGAGCAGCACGCCACCGCCCTCACCGGACCAGGTTGCGCGCCAGTCGCCGCTGTCATAGTAATACTGAGAGCGGTACCAGTTGGTGATCAGCCAGTTTGCGCGGCGTACACGGCCGTATTTGCCGCTCTGGATGAGTTCTCGCATCTTGCGGTAGAGGCAGTTGGTACGCTGGTTGAACATCATGCCGAACACGACATCAGGATGCTTCTCTGCCTCGGCCATCATTTCGCGGACCTGAAGGGTGTAGACACCGGCAGGCTTTTCGCACATGACGTGGATGCCGCGGCGCATGCACTCTATGACATACTTGGGATGATCATAGTGGGGAATGGAAACCACGCAGGCATCAATGATGCCGCTGTCCAGCATGGCGATGGCATCATCGAAGTACTTAATGTCGGGTGAGATCGCAGTTTTGGCCCATTCAATCCGGGCGGGATTGATGTCTGCAATAGCAGTCAGATGGAGTTCCGGACACCAGTTATCATGGACAATACGCCGTGCGTACGTGGAGCCCTGATTGCCGATGCCGATAATTCCGAGACGTACATAATCAGCCATGAGAGTGTACCTCCAGATTATTGTAGAGTTCATACAGGAGACAGCGGGGACAATGCCAACCGGCTGTCTCCTTAATTAATTCATGGAATTACAGTTTCTGCAGGATTTCCTTGAGGGAATCGCAGGCTTTGTCAAAGGATTCATCGTGATCCTTGAAATGGAAAGTGCCGCCGAGCTTACGGTCTTCCTTTGGCCGCTCCAGATTGTTCAGGCCGCTGAATGCCTGCAGATGCGGCTCAACCGTGACGGATGTCCCGCCGCGGGCGATGAAGTCAGCGAGGATCTCAGGCAGATGGCCTTTGCCGTATCCGGCGGGGACGACAGTGCCGTCCTCAAGTGCATCCTTGATATGGAGGTAAAAGATCCGCGCTTTCAGCATTTCCCAGGCCTCACTGGTATCCTGACCGCACTGCACGAAATTCGCAGGATCAAAGATGCCGTAAAGCTGCGGGAATGTGTTCAGCAGGTCCAGGCTGCGCGCGGCATTGTCGCCGTAAATGCCCTTTTCATTCTCGTGACAGAGACGGATGCCGGAACCCTCGCCATAGGAGAGAAGAGTGCCGAGGTGGTCGATGACCGCGCTGCGATAGTCATCCGGATTCTTATTCTCATCAATATAGTATGAGAAGAGACGGATGTTTTCTGCGCTGAGCGCCTCGGCAATTTCAAGCGTATGGCGGAACTTTTCAATGTGCGTGGCATGATCCCCGTCAATGGCAATCTTGCCGATGGGCGAGCCGATTGACCATACTTTGAGCCCATTGTCCTCAAGGCGGGCATGGACTTCTTTGGCCTTTTTAATGGAAATATCGGAAATGTTTACGCCATCCACACCGCGGATTTCAAGCCCCTGCAGGCCGTTGCGCAGCATGGCAGTGATCTGGCCTTCAATCATCGGGCTGGCTTCATCCGCAAATGCATAGATGTTCAGATGCTTCATATCTTGTCCTCCAACATAGTAATGGGGCTATTCTACAGGCATGTGTTCAACGATTACACCGGCATCTGTTTCCTGAACGAAACCAGGCAGTGCCTCGTCCCTTGAGGGATTGGCATAGTAGAACTCGCTGTCCTCACCGAGAAGGGTATGGTTCAGGAAGGCGGTAACGAAGTGGATGTTGAGCGTATTGAGCCTGGCCGTATCCCAGACGGGATCCGCCCAGCGCTTCAGGATGGTCCAGTCATGGGTAAGCGCTTCCGGCGGGGCCGGATTGTTTGCCACGTTGTGACCGCAGCCGATGTAGCTGATCATGGTCCTGTGGCTGTTAATGGCCCCTTTCCACGCTGCATGCACAGCATCATATCCGACCGTGCGGTCCATGGTGCCGCAGAACCACATGGTGGGGACGGTGATGTCCTCAAGATGCTCCGCATCGATCAGGAAAGTGGCCGGGGCGAACAGGATACCGGCTTTGATGCGGGAATCGCCGTGCCAGTCGGGTTCGCTGATGGCATCCGAAACAGACGGATACTGGGCAGAGGTTGACGGGCTGACTCTGGCACCCAGGGTGCGAAGTGCGCCGTATCCGCCCATGCTGAATCCGATGAGGGCAATGCGGTCAAGGTCCAGGAGGCCTGAAAGCGGGCCTGATTCATTGAGCGCCGGCAGCTCGTCGAGCAGGGCGCGCTGATCCAGAGACCGATGAACCAGTGCACTTTCAATGGATCCCTCCAGGATAAAGTCGCTGTATGAGTTGTCCGTGTGATCAATGGACAGGACAACAAAGCCTTTGCTTGAAAGGTTCTCTGCCAGATTGCACAGCAGCATTCTGGAACCGGGATAGCCATGCGAGAGAATCACCACAGGGCGTTTTCCTGCAGACCGGTCAGGCGTTCCTTCCCAGTGGGCACGTCCATTAAACTGGAAGCTTTCGAGGTTGCCGAGGTCTTTTCT
>JAFSZW010000173.1 GCA_017458865.1 Clostridia bacterium | reverse complement strand
CTATTATAATAATATTTTTATTAAATTTTCATCTCTATTGCTCTCGTAACTTCCCGAAAATTACGAGAAAAAAATGTCAAATGCAAAATATTACATTTTCAATTCTTTGTTTTTATGTTATTCTTCTTCTGGGAGGAAACGGCTATGACAACACTTACCAGGGATACAACTTTCAGTCTGCGAATCAACCGTCAGAAGAAGTCTGAACTGGAATTGCTCTTCTCACAGCTCGGTATGACCTTACCTGAAGCGGTAAACATTTTCTTTGAAAAGGCTCTTCTGGTCGGAGGGTTTCCTTTCGATGTCAGACTGCCCATGTTCAATTGCGAAACAGAATCTGCCGTCCAGGAAGCCCGGGATATCATGAGCGGCAAGGTTGACTCCGAATCCTATCATTCTGCCCGCGAGCTGTTTGACGCATTGGACAATGCCCGCATTTAGTACTGCACCACACGGTTCATGAAGGATGCAGAAGCAGGGACAGGATATGTGTCCTCTCAACACTGTTATTCCTGATCTTCTTGCCAAGAAAATCCGGATATGGACAGGCAAAAGTGCCACTGACACAACATCTGGCAAATGTGAAACGGTATAAGGCTCTGTCAGGAACCTTACACAGAAAGACAGCTCATGTATGAGCTGTCTTTTGTCATTTACAGATGGGAAACCTCAGGCGCTCAGCCTTCCAGCTCCCGGCAGCTCTCCAGCAGTTTAATGATGGGCAGATGCTGCGGACACGCAGACTCACACTGCCCGCATGCAATACAGTCACTGGCTTTGCCCTTATCCTGCGTCACAATGCTGTACTCCCGCTTGGTACGAAACTCCGGGCTGCCCTTCCGCCGGTTGACCACATTGAACACTTCCGGGATCGGAATGCTCATGGGACAGCCTGCCGTACAGTAATGACAGGCAGTACAGGGGATAGACTTGTCAGCGTTCAGTGCTTCCTGTACGCGTTGGATCGTTTCCATCTCACTCTCATCCAGCGGCTTAAAACCGCTCATGGTTTTGAGGTTGTCATCCATCTGTGCGAGGTTGCTCATTCCGCTCAGTACGGTAATGACGCCCTCCTGGCTCGCCGCAAAGCGGAGCGCCCAGCTGGCATAGGAAACACCAGGTGCAGCAGCATCCAGAATCTCCTTTACCGTCGGAATCGGATCTGCCAGGATGCCGCCTTTAACAGGTTCCATAACCGTCACAGGAATGCCCCGGGAACGGCAGATCTCCCAGTTTTTCCTCGACGCCACGCCCGGATTCTCCCAGTCTGCATAGTTCAATTGCAGCTGCACAAACTCAGTATCCGGATTGCGGTCAAGGAGCTGCTCCAGGAGATCCGGGTCCGCATGGAAGGAAAAGCCCCAGTGGCGGATTCTCCCCGCCGCTTTCTGTTCGCGTACAAAATCCCAGAGATGGTACTCATCATACTTGGTATATGTGCTGCGCTGCAGGGCATGCAGCAGATAATAATCGATGTACCCTGCACCAGTGCGCTCAAGACTTGTCCAGAACTGCTGCTTGGCGCTCTCCTCATCATGGCAGTGCATGCCCGCATGGAGCTTTGTCGCGACCGTAAACTCAGACCTGTCATGCCGGTCACAGACACAGGCCTTAAGTGCAGCCTCGCTCATTCCGCCGTCATACACATACGCCGTATCAAAATACGTACCGCCGGCGGCAAGAAAGCGGTCTGCCATCTCGCTCACCTGAGGAATGTCGATTGTCCCGTCCGGGTTCTTTGGCAGACGCATCAGCCCAAAGCCCAGTGGAAATCTGTTTTTACCAGGAATAATACTCATTGTCTCTGCTCCCTTCTCGCCCTGATACCGCTCCTGTTTGCAGCAGTCAAGCCATCCTGTAGCTATATTGGCTGCTCCAAACCGGCTCGAATCTCGCGAATCACACGTCCATAAATCACATAAGAAACAACAACATTCAATATATCTGCCACTGCCTGTGTCCAGACAATGCCCATTACACCAAAAAGTGCGTTCATGATAAACAGCAGCGGAATGTTAAGGCAGACCTGCCGGATGACCGCCAGCCAGAAGGAGACTTTTCCTCTGTTGACCGCCTGCATGAAATTCACCATGTTAAAGGAAAGGAACATGAACGGCGTCGCAAAACATCTTGCCCGCAGGAACTGCGTACCAAGCCGGACTGTTTCCGCGTCCCTGATAAACGCACCAATCAGCAGCGGGGCAAAGACATAGTACAGCGCAACGCTCACAGCCGCAACAGCAAGACCTGCTACGCGGGCTGCCACAAAGAAGGCATCCATGCGTTTCAGATTACCGGCACCATAATTGTACGCGATCAGGGGGATCATGCCAAGGCATATGCCAATCCCGATGTTCAGCGGAAAACGCTCCACTTTCTGGACAATGCCGATTGCCGCAAGCTCAATATCCCCGTATGAGGCTGACAGCCGGTTGATGACAATATTGGTCAGATCGAAAAGAAAGACGGAAAAGGCAGCCGGAACCCCTATCGAAAAGATGTTCAGACGGCTTTCCCTCCGGATCCGCTCAATCCGTCTGGGCAGTGCAAGCACGCAAGTCCCTTCAACCCGTCGGTAAACCGCAATGAAATAAGCAAGCGAGATGAAATTCGAGAGCATCGTCGCGATGCCGGCACCCATTACCTGCAGACCGTCCGGCAGGATGATGAACATGAAGATCGGATCAAGCACAATGTTGAGCAGTCCGCCCATGCTGAGACCGAATGCCGCCTCACGGGCATAGCCAACATTGCGGAGCATGAATGACATCGTCGTGGCTAGCACATTTGCAAATCCGCCTATCACCACAACAAAGATCAGGTACTGTCTGGCATAGTTCAGCGTGTTGCTGCTTGCACCCAGCAGGACCAGCAAAGGATCCATGAAAATCAGGCAAAGTACCGAAAAACCGACCGCTGCAAAAGCCGCCATGACCAGTGTCCAGGATGCCGTCTTTCGCGCTTCCTCAACATTCCGTCCACCAAGCAGCCGCACCACAAGGCTGCCACCGCCAACGCCAAACAGATTTGCCAGCGCGCCCACCATGAGATAAACCGTCAGAACCAGCGAGGACGCCGCGACCATATACGGATTATTTGCCCGGCCAATAAACCACGTATCCGCCATGTTGTAAACCAGTGTGATCAACTGGCTGATAATCGTAGGAACCGCCATGAAAAACAGCGCTTTGGGCACCCGCTCCGTTTCAAACAATGCGGTTTTGCGATCCGCATTTTCATTTGCCATGAACGTCTCACCTCGCCAACCATACATTGCCGGAGCAGGCAACTGCAGCCTTACCATTCTTTCCAGATATCCTGCAATCTGCCTGTGTACCATTTTCATAATGAACTTGCGACAGCAGATATCTGTAAATCTCAAAACACGCTTCACATCATAAAAACATCTGCATTCATTATCACTGCACCAATTCTCTGACAAGCCAACAATGCACCATATTCACGCTTTTATACGCTTGCCCACCGGTTTCTCTCTTTTAGAATAGCACTTTCCCGGCAGAATATCAATTGGGTTTTTTATCCACTTTTTACGCCGGCTCTTCTCAGCCTGATCCGTCAAAGGAATATGGCGCGGAAAGAACTGCTTGATAACAGGGCAAAGCATGCGAAGGAAAAGAGCAATGTGATATGAACAGGTGCACTGGGAAAGCTGTAATGGTCGGCCGGCTTTTTTGAAGTATTACAGAACTTGACAATGTCAGGAGTGGTATGTAAAATCCGAAATAGCAGGAGGAATATACTCACCTGGCACTGCTGCCTGCAAGAGGAGATGACAGGATAGCCGAACAGGATCTTCAGCAAAGACTGATTGACGCAGAAGATATGGCAGGCTATTTGCTCATAAAGCGGAAGCGCAAAGGATTACAATCGCTTAATTTGTTCCTGTAAAAGCCCTGGTATTGATCCCCTCCTGCATCCACAGATTGTTTCACGATCCGCTGTAAAAACCGATTATCTTCCTGGAGGGATAAAACACAATGGATATTGCATTCTCGGCAAACGCGCCTGTTGTCCCGCACAGGCGTCACTGGCAGTTCTGTGTCGGCTCCGGTCACGCACTGCTTGCGCTGCGCACGGATTACACACAGCAGCTCCGGTTTATTCATGACACGCTGGGTATTGAGCGCGTCCGTTTCCATGGTATCTTCTGCGATGATATGCGCACCTGCAATGATTTGTCCATGCAGATGCCCATTCCAGGGGCTGAGGCTTTTACGGAATATAACTTCAACAACTGCGCACTGGCCTAT
>JAFSZW010000172.1 GCA_017458865.1 Clostridia bacterium | reverse complement strand
GGCGCCATCCTTAAGCATGAGAATCACAAAGTAGTTGCCTGCATTCACACCGCCGGCATTGAAAATGACTGTGTAATGATCCGTATCGGTTACATCAGCGGTCAAGGTCGTGCCGGTGTAAGTCTTGCCTGTAATGGTCGGAACCTCTACAGTTGAGGAGGTAATATTCACAGCGATCAACCTGTAGTTTGTATCGTTGTGGTTGACATCACCGGAAACTTTATACCAAACGGAATACTTTCCAACATCATAGCCAGTAGGAATTGAATCACTCCAGGTCTCGCCGTCGAGGGAGTACTCCATAATGCCGCCTTTCACGGAACCAGCTTCAACCAGTTCCTGCGACTTGCCGGTGAAGGTAAGGTTTGTCCTGGCGCTGGGTACTGTGACCTCAGGATCAGCCTTGGTTATGGTCAGTTTTGCGCCGGTGAATGTAATCTGATAGTTGTCACCTGCCGTAAGTGTGCCGATCGTGATGTCATACTCACCGACAGTCTTTCCGGCATTGGGTGCCAGAGTGCCCGTCAGCGTGTCGGAACCAATAAGACCTGTATGCAATGATTGCAGTCTATTCCAGGCGTTGACATAACGCTGCCGCTTTGCAGTACGGCTCTGTTTTTCAAAAAACCGGTTGATATCCCTCCAAGAAGCGTGATATCATGCAGACAGCAAAACCAGGTATTCTGCTGGGGAAAAACAACGCTTTCACAATCTGGGAAAGGAGATCACTATGAAACTGACTTATCTGGGTACCGGTGCAGCGGAGGGGATGCCTGCCGCCTTCTGCGCCTGTCCTGTTTGCCTGCGTTCTCTTAAGGAAGGCGGAAAGAGTCTCCGCATGCGATCCTGTTCACTCCTTGGCGATGATGTGCTCATTGATATGGGCCCGGATATTCACGCGCAGAAACTGCGATTCGGTCTTCGCCTTGACCGGCTGCGCGCCATTGTATATACGCATTCTCATGAGGATCACGAGGATCTGTATGCGTTGCGGCAGTGCGGTACACCCACCGCTGCCATTCATCCGGATGTGCCTGAGGATGAGGATATACTGGATCTTTATGGCAACCGCTGGGTATACAAGTGCTTTGAGATGGCTATGTCATCCGGCCACAGGGCACGGGAAAGCCATTTCCGGTTCCATGAAATCAAGCCATGGCAGACATTTGATGTCGGGCCGTATACTTTTCATGCACTGCGGGCCAATCACCGGCCGATTGTTGTTGAGGACTGCCTGATTTACGCGATTACAGACGGCAAAAGCGCGATCCTCTATGCCAATGACACAGGCGAACTGAGCCCGGAGGTGGATGAGTATCTCCGCGGAATCGGGCTGCACTTCAATCTGGTGTCCATGGATTGCGCCCGCGGTCTGCTGCCCGGCAATGGGCACATGGGATGGGCTGAATGTCTGCGTCTGCGCGAGCGCCTTGAGGCAATTGGGGCGGTTGACTCAGGTACACGCTTTGTCCTGAACCATCTCTCGCACATGAATGATATGACGCATACGGAGTGGGAGGCGTTTGCCGCGCCGCATGGCATTGAGATCGCCTATGACGGACTTGTTGTCGATACGGAAGATCATGTGTGAGGCTGACATTCCTACGGTCAACTGACAGGTACCCTCGGATTCGAAAAGGAGAAATAACCATGAAGAGAGAAGCGTTCTTGCGTTGCACGCCGGAGAGCGTTGGCATTCCAAGCAGTGCGGTCATGCAGCTGCTCGACCGCCTTGAGTATGGTGGTTTTACTGAAATGCACAGCCTGATGATCATGCGCTTTGATAAGGTCTGCACGGAAGGCTGGTGGGCGCCGTATGCACCAGGCCTGCATCATGTGCTGCATTCGCTCAGCAAGACCTGGACGGCGACAGCTGTCGGTCTGGCGGAGTATGCCGGCCTTCTCAGGGTCACTGACCGCGTCTGTGATCTTATGCCCGAACTTATGCCGGATCCGCTGCCTGAACGCGTGGCAAAGGTCACCGTGCATGATCTGCTGACGATGTCCTGCGGTCATGACACGGAAAAAGAGGACTATGATCCCGGCTGGAAAAAGGATTTCTTTGCAAGGCCATTCCCGCATGAACCCGGGACATTCTGGTTCTATAATACGCATGGCACGGCCATGCTCTCGGCGATTGTTGAAAAAGTGACCGGGATGGACATGATTGACTGGCTCGACAGCAGGCTGTTCCAGGTGATTGGCGTGGACAGGCAACGCGTGATGTGCCGCAGGGATGCAGATGGCACGTGTCTGGGCGGACATGGAATGTTTACCACAACTGAGGACAATCTGCGCCTGATGCGCCTGTATCTGCGTGGCGGTGAGTGGAACGGCATCCGTCTCCTCAGTGAGACGTTTGTGCGGGATGCGACGAGTGCCCAGATGGACTGTGCACCTGCACATGACAAGATGCCCTGGGTCCATGACAACCGCTGCGGTTATGGATACCAGATCTGGATGTGCCGCCCGAAAGGCGCCTACCGCGCAGATGGTGCCTACGGCCAGTTTGCTGTGGTCGTACCGGATCTTGATCTGATCGTTTCCATCACGGAGGCAGGGTATATTGGCAAGCGTGTCATGCAGAATGATCTGAATCAGCGGACCGGTATGCCGCCGGTAGAGCCGGACCATCCGGTGCTTGGCCCTCAGTCAACACTTGATGCGCTCTTTGAGATTCTCACGCCGGCCATAGATCCCAAATGTACTGAACTGCCGCCGGACCCGGCTGCCCGTGTGCTGGGTGAGCGCCTGAACCGGCTCGCTATCCCGCGGCCTGCCGGATGGACCGATACCCTGCAGGGGAAGACATTCAGCGCTGAACTCACAGCAGAGGGCAATGGGGTAAGCTTCCGCATGCTCCAGGGTCTGATGCGGACCCCGATGAGAAACGGCGCGCAACACATTGCAATGACCGTGGAAGCGGACAGGCTGATCCTCCGGTTTACCGAGGATGAGCAGGAATGCAGCATAAGTGCGGATATGCGCGGCGGCAGAGCCTATGGACAGCTTGTATTCCGGCAGGATCCGGATGTGGTCTCTGAGATCGCCTGTGCTGCCTGGTGGTCCGGCATTGATACACTGGAACTGTCCGTCCTCTGGATGGAAACTGAGAACCATAACCGCTTTACATTCACGTTCAGGGACGGCAGCGTGACTGTCCGCAAGTGGACGGAATCCGGCATTGCGGACCCGCTGGTGGAATGTTCGCCTGTCGAGTACAGAATGGGAGGCATCTGATGAAACAGGGCGCCATGCTGAATGCCTATCCGGACAGCCTGGGAAAGAATCTCAGTGAAACTGTCCGGTTTCTATCCCGACCAGAGCTGAAAGATGCATTTCATGGTTTTTACATCCTGCCGTCCGTATTCAATACGGACCTGGATCACGGCTTTTCGGTCATTAACTACGAGCTGTGCACCGAACTGGCACGCAAGGAGGACCTGGATGCACTTCGGGAAATGGGCCTTGATCTGATCTTTGACATGCTGCTCAATCACCTGTCCGTCTTATCGCCGCAGTTTCAGGACATCCTGAAGCACGGTGAGGACTCGCCCAGCCGGGGATTTTTCATCAACTGGAACCGGTTCTGGGAGGGAAAAGGACCCATGGGAGCAGATGGCTGCATCCATCCAACGCCAGAGCATTTTCACAGTCTGACCATTCATGCGGACCATCTGCCCGTGCTCATGGTCCGGATGCCGGACGGACAGGAAACACCGTTCTGGTGCAGTTTCTACCAGCAGATTGTTTATCCCGAGCCGGATCTGTTTGATCTGCTCGAGGTTGCCGGCGGCCATTATACGACGGCCAGACGACTGGCGGAGCGTATTGGATCTGAGCTTCGCGCAGGCCGCGTTCCGGATGAGATGGACTGGTCCGGATTCGAGTCCTGCCGGGAAGCGGCCATTGCCTGGCTGCGTGCACACAGGCATTATCTGGGGCAGCTCGACCTTGATATCCGTTCGCCAGAGCTCTGGGCCTGGTATGACAGCGTGCTGGCCCAGCTCGCCGGACATGGGGCAAGTATTATCCGGCTGGATGCCTTTTCTCGCCTTCACAAGGCAGCGGGACGGGTCAATTTCATGAACGAACCGGAGACCTGGGAGATCCTCAGGCGCCTGCGGGATATGGCCAAAGCGCATGGCCTGACGGTGCTCCCCGAGGTTCATTCGCCGTACAGAACCATGGCGCATCGCAAAATCGCAGCCTGCGGGGCCATGCCCTATGACTACTTCCTGCCTGGACTCCTGATTGACGCGCTGGATACCGGCGATGCAAGCTGGCTGTACGCATGGCTGCAGGAGCAGCTGACACTTGACATAAGGCCGATCAACATGCTTGGCAGTCATGACGGCATCCCCATCCGCGATCTTCGCGGCCTGCTGCCGGACGAGCGTATAGATGCAATGG
>JAFSZW010000171.1 GCA_017458865.1 Clostridia bacterium | reverse complement strand
GGGCGATGGACAGACCGGTGTTCATTCCCTTGATGACCATCATGACGCCGCCGACAGCGCCCACGAGACACACGAACGAGCCGCAGGAAAGGTCGATGTTGCCGCCGGTCAGCATACACATGAGCATGCCGGCTGCCAGAATATAGACGTAGGCATTCTGGGTAATCAGGGCATTAAAGTTCAGCGGTTTGAGAATGCTGCCTCCTGTCATGACCATGAAAAACAGATACACAAGGATCAGGACGACAAGCATGGTATTCTTCTTTAAGAACGTTAAAAGATTTTTCATTGTTGTCACCTTCCTGTGTTATTTTTTCGCACGTTTGGAGAGCACATCAAACATGACCGCCAGGAGCAGGACGATGCCCTTGACCACCCGCTGATAATTTGCCTCAATGCCCATGATGCTCATGCCCTGGTTGATGAAGCCCATGAGGACGGCACCGATGATGACGCCGGAAATCTTTCCGGTTCCGCCGTAGGCGGAGGCGCCGCCGATAAAGCAGGCGGCAATGGCGTCCATCTCATAGCCCTGTCCATAGGTGGGCTGCGCCGAGCTGGCCCGGGCAACGGTCAGGATGCCGGCCAGTCCAGCCAGCAGGCCCATGTTGGCATAGGCAAAGAGGAAGACGTTGCGGGTATTGACACCGGAGAGAGCAGTGGCTTTTTCATTTCCGCCGACCGCGTACAGGTGCCGGCCGATGGAAGTCCGGTTGGTGATGTAGTTGTAGATGCCAAGCACCAGCGCCACCCAGATCAGCACCGTCGGGATGCCCTTGTAAGAGGCCAGCTTGTAAAACAGCCAGATGACCACGGCGCAGAGGATGCCCGCTTTCAGCAGTTCGGGGGCGGTATTCTGGATAATGCCCATCTTCTTCTGCACGGTAACCCGGCGAATCGTGACAATGGCATAGATCGCGGCAATCGCGATGCCGGCAATCAGGCAGGTCAGGTTGAGGGAGCCGCCTTTTCCGATGAAATCCGGAATATAGCAGTCCGCACCGCCGCCGAAGATGTTCAGGAAGGTTTTGTTGGAAATGGAAACGGCATAGCCCTGCAGGACCACGTTGGAGAGGCCGCGGAAGGCATACATGCCGGCCAGGGTGGCAATAAAGGCCGGAACATAGATCTTGGAGATCCAGAAGCCCTGGAAAAAGCCGATGGCCAGGCCGGTCAGGAGCATGACCAGAACAGCAATCCAGATGTTGATTCCGCTGTTCATCATCACCGCGCCAATGGCACCGGCAAAGCAGACCACGGAGCCCACCGCCAGGTCAATGTTGCCGCCGGTCAGGATGCACAGCAGCATGCCGGCCGCCAGAACGAACACATAGCCGTTCTGGGAGATCAGGTTGTTAATGTTCTGCGGATAAAGGATTTTCCCCTGTGTGGTAATGGAAAAGAAGATCGCAACCAGGACAAGGGCCAGAATCATCGTATACTTTTTGAAGAATTCGCTGAGTGATACACCCTTCATCCTCATTCACCCCTTCCTGATTTCAGTATGGCTGCCATAATGTTCTCCTGCGTCGCCTCAGAGGCCTTCATCTCCCCGATGACCTTGCTGGCATTCATGATGTAGATCCGGTCACTCATGCCCAGCACCTCCGGCAGTTCGGAGGAAATCATAATGACCGATTTCCCTGCAGCCGCCAGATCATTGATGATGCAGTAGATCTCATACTTGGCGCCGACATCGATGCCGCGGGTCGGTTCATCCAGGATCATGATGTCCGGACCGGCAAACATCCACTTGGCCAGCAGCACTTTCTGCTGGTTTCCGCCGGACAGATTGCCCACCAGCTGTTCAACCCCCGGCGTCTTGATTTTGAGCTTCTCCCGGTACTCCTCGGCAACGGCATGCTCTTTATCCTCATCAATGACCTTGTGGTTTGAAATCTGGTCCAGATTGGCAAGAGACGTGTTCACGCGGATGGACTGGGACAGGACCAGACCATTCCCCTTCCGGTCCTC
>JAFSZW010000170.1 GCA_017458865.1 Clostridia bacterium | reverse complement strand
TTGAATAGATTACACGTATCGTCGTTTTCCCGGCACTGCCAGAAAATACCCGCTTATCAGTTTCCATCCTGTGGTGGATTCGAGATAATCGCCGCGATATGCTCAATAAGCTGCGGGTCCAGTACTGCTTTTGCCGGATCAAACAGTTCAACTCCAGATTCAGCCAGATGGGTGCAGACCGCATCCAGGTATTCCGTGTCTGTATCATCCGTAATCGTAAGCCCCAGCTGATTTGCATCCGCAGTCATGATGACATTCAGGCCAGCAGCAGTGGCCGGACGCTCCGCATTTTGGGTGATCCGCAGCGAATATGTGTGTTCATCCTCAAATGTACCATAGATCGTTGTCACGCGTCCGTTTTGGCCGAAATAGATACCGTCCCGGCTGGCTTTGATTTCGATCATCGCTCTGTTTGAATAGTCCTGAACGGACAGACGCAGATCAAGCGGGAAGCCGTCATAACGGGAAATCAGCGACGCATTCAGGTTGAACGCAGAAGTGGAGAACGCCAGTGTCTTGGCGGTTCCGCTCCAGAGGAGATTACCCGTCAGTGAAAGCTGAAGTGCAGGCACTCGTACTACCGCATTTCCAATCAGAGAGCCGCGATCACGCATCAGATAAATGTCTGCACTGCCCATTCGGGACGATGTTCCTTTCAGTCTGAACAGAGAATCGTCTATCTGTCCCTGGACCTCTATCCGATTATGATTGCGCGGCGTCCAGAAGGTTCCTGTAAAGCCCTGTGAAAACTTATCATACTCCGCAAACACATCAAGCGTACGGACCATTGTGCTTTCACCATATTCGTCCACACTGACGGACAGACGGCGCACATCCCTGTCATCCAGGAAGGAAAATGCAGCCTGGTCTAAGGTTTGTCCGGATTCGGACACTGTAAACGTACCAAACGCTTCTTTCCAGGAAAGCTTTCCGCTGCCTTCCACATTCCCTACCGGTGTATCTGTTCTGAGACTGAACGCACCGTTTCCCTTTGCATATGCTGCTCTGCCTGTCATGACCGGAAAGTCATCGCTATAAACAGCAAGCTCTGCAGACATCAGTTCATCCGTGTCCGTGCAGATCAGGTCAACAGTCCCCGTACTTTCGGCATAAGATGCAGACAGGACCAGATGATAGCTGTCATTTTCAGGTGCCCCGTTCAGATCGACAGCTGTATTTGCCGGCAGTTCAAGTCTTGACGTCAATACTTTCGTTTGCTTCTCATAATGGCTGTCAAGTTTGCATACCTGCTGTTCTCCGGCCCCGTAAGGCTGGGTCACCTCGAAGAAACCATCAAGTGACTGATTCGTCTCTGTCAGCCTGGCCGTCAGCGCACTCCTCCCTTGCCTCAAGGCGAAGGCAAACTGCAGGCAATTGTCCGGATACTCACAGTCAAGTTCTGCGGTAAAATCAGCTGCAGAGGCGCTGCACTTGAGTGCGCCAATGGCAAAGTCAGCCATTCCTGCAATCTCAACCGAATCGTTGACTGTAAGATTGAACATGCAAACAGAAGGCTCAACGCCGGCCTCAAGCTGAATCGTATTGTCAAGGACTATAATGCCTGCCTTTATCATTACGCCGTCGCCTGCAACAGCCAGATCTGCACTTATCGAAACAGGTATCTGTCCACTCTCACGCGCAGATCGCAGCTGAGCCCATACAGCAGCAAAGTCATTCCCACCGACAATCTGTGACAATATGCTGCGCAGTTCTGCATCTGCAGCGACCTCATCCCCCAGGGCGATGAGCTGGGGCTCGCTGATTTCAATGACATAATGGAGCACACCGTCAATCTTCTGCAGCTTCAAGGAAGGCAGAATGATCTTGCTCAGGACAATTCCTGAAAGCCGTTCAAGGGTCTCCCGTCCGATCCTGGGAACGCCGTATCCGCCGGACTCCATCCCAAAAAGCATGGAATAAGGCAGCGTATAGACCTCCCCGCCTATCTCTGCACTGACCGCATTGCCTGAAAACTGGACATGCACCGGCTGGCCGTTCACGGTACCACCGATATCAAGCGCATTGTCAAGAAGACGGATATCTGTCGATAAAAGAGGGTGCCCGATTTCAGAAATGGACAGGTTCAGTCCTTTCGCCTCATCATCCATATTGTTGACAAATTGGATGAGATTCCCAATGAACTGCTCGGACAGCTTATCCTGCGATAAAACAGGTTCGGGCACCGCAGTTTCCGCTAGCGCGGACGAAAAAACCAGGAGTAAACAAAGCATCAATCCAGCAAGTTGTTTCATTGTATTTTACCTCCTGTTCCAGTCATCAGAACCATTTGCCTCTCTGATCATGCCGGGCAACTGCCATTTACTTCTGTCTGATATAACAGGGTTTAGCGCCAAGGCCTCTGATTTCTGCCCGCACTTCCCTGTAGGACAGCATGATCATCATCACGGCCGGGCCGAGTGCTTGCTGCAGCTGATCAAAGATCTTCCGGAATTCTCCATCCGGATCCGTTTCATCTGTAATGTCCAGAACGAAACAAAGCACATCCCGGATCCTGGATGTCCTGTAGGTAAGCGCCCACACCCGTTTGACCGATTTGAGCATTGGGAAGACAACGAGCGCTTTCTCTATGGCATCAGCAAAAGCCGTAACATCCGTGTCCAGTTCTGCATCCTCGCCGGTATTTGCCAGCCGAAATGCCGAAAGCCGTTCAATCGTCTCAAGTTTCAGCATAAACGGATGCTCCGAATACGGATCCACAATCACATTATGTTTCCTGGGCTGCCCGAGCACAAACGCCTCCAGCTCAAGATAGCTCATGTGTTTCCAGGTATACTTGTGATAGAACTTCCTGTCAATGACCGTATCCGACGAGAAAACCGCGACGCATTCGCTCTCATCTGACAGTTTAATGTATACCGGCATTTCAATCCGCTGTTTGGCCATTGTAACCACGCTCAGCGGAACATACAGGTTTTCCCTTTCAAGCGCGCTCAGCACATCAAGATCGCTCTTTTCCTTTGCCTCGTACGCAGGGATGATTTCACTCAAACTCGGCATTTCTCAAATGTTCCTTCCCATCATATTGTTACATTGTAAATGACACATTTTCCCGTTTCAGCGTCCTGGCTTTCTGTCCATCCCGCTCAATATACTCAATCGTCATCCTTATCCGGTTCTGTCCCGGAATATTGAGCATCAGATCGAGCCCACCAGGAACATCAAGCGTCGAAAATACGCTGCTGTTTCGGATCAGTCTGCCGGCGTAATAAACCTCTATCGGCGTATCATTGATCCAGACCTTCTGTATGCGAACCGTCAGGTTCCTTTCTGTTTTTCCTCTGGTATAAAGATACAGACACACATCTGAACCGGTTCCTTTTGATGCATTGATGACATCCATCCTGACCAGAAAATTGTCAAGAACCTGAATATCTGACGGTTTTTCCTGCCTGACCCACGGCTTAATATGTGCTTTTCCCTGCGGCAGGAATGTCACCTCGCCATGATATACATCTGCGTCATACAGATTTTCAGCAGAATAGACCCAGAGATCCGCCACAACCTCCGTCAGTTCCCAGTCACTCATGTATCTGGCTGCTGATTCCACAACAACCTGCTGGGCGCTGGTTTGCCCTGGTTCGACCAGGTCTGCAAAAAACGTCTCCACCAGAACGCCGTCCATGAGAAGATAATCAATGGAAACCATCAGGGACTCGGTACTCTGGTTCGTAAATGAAAAGTGCAGCGTATTCCCATAGTATTCATCTATCGTAAGTCCCTGGAAACCGACAGAAAACGCCTTGTAATCAAGAACGAGTACCGGCTCACCCTCTGCAGATGCCGAGGAGACAAACAGAAGTACTATAAGAAAAACGGCAAACAGCCAACGTCTGATCATCAGGGTATCCCTTTCCGGCTTAATTCCGTACGCATTTGGTATTCCTGGCTCAGTCCTTTGCCTTAATGCCTTCAAGGCCTGGCATGTCCTGTCTGCAGTCCTCATTTCATCTGCAGCAGCCTCAGGCCATGCGTACCGGATCAGTCTTCTCTTTCATCTGACAGAATTGTCCGATGCAGCACGATTATATCAGAGATACAGAGCACGTGCAATTCCAGCTGAGAAGCGCATCATATTCGAATCCATTGAATGCCGCTCCGCGTCACACAGGATGCGCAGGCAGCCTGCATTAATCGCCGTCTTACCCAGGTATCCGGGCAAAGACGGTCATCAGAAGTTCTGACCATTCCAGCCCCAGTTCTCAACAAACTGATAGGTCACATAGATCCGGTCCTTGGGAATGCCCAGCACCTCATTGTAGATGGCACAGATACGCTCTGTCATCCGGTCGCATGCCTCGGGGCTGGCCTGTCCATACAGGGCGACGGAGACAAATGCAGCAGCACTTGCCTGATTGCCGGCAAAATAGAGATCATAGTTGTCCTCAAAGCCGACCATCAGCCAGTTCTCGGTTTTACCGAGGGCAGCGATGTCCCTGCCAAGACGTGACTTGATCTCATCCCTTGATGCACGGGATACCGGAACGGATACTTTTGAATTGATGAATGGCATAATGCTTCCTCCTGTTTCTGTTTGATGTATTCCCGGCCATTGCCAGGCGCCGTGAGATGGATCAGGCATGTTTCCCGCTCCGGTAGGTTTGGGGCGACATGCCGGTCTGTTTTCTGAACCAGCGGCAGAAATAGTTGTCGCTGGCAAAGCCCATCTGTCTCGAGATCTCAAGAACTGTCATGCGGCTTGTGAGCAGCAGGGACTCCGCCTCCTCAATGCGCACCCTGTTGATGTAGTCGCTGAGGGTTGTCCCGGTTTCCTCTTTATAGACGTGAGAGAGGTACACCGGGTGGAAATGGCAGAAATCCGCAAGTGTATTGAGCGACAGATCATCGTTCAGATGGTCCATGATGTAGCTGTGCAGCTCCATCAGCCAGTCCGGTGACCGGTCCGAGTCCGCCTCAGCCGAGGCATCCTGCGGTTCGGGCGGCACCGGATCCGGCTCGCTCAGCGCCCGCTCAATCGTGCTGATGACAAACTCATCCCCCTCGCCCTTGAGCACATAGGCAAACGCCCTCTGGTCGAGTGCTGTCCTTGCATACTCGAACTCGGAATATCCGGTCAGGTAGATTACCCTGCAGTCCGGATTGATTGCAGAGATGCGTTTGTGTAGTTCAAGGCCGGAACAGTCCGGCATATTGATGTCGGTCAGCAGAATATCAATCGTTTGCTCACCGGCGATACTGAGTGCCTGCTCGGCGGAATAGCAACAGAGCACCGTGAGGCGGCCCGGGAATTCCTCCGCAAGCATTGCTCTGAGGCCGTCTGCCAGGAGCATTTCGTCATCTACGATCAGCAGTGTCCGCATGGCTGTTTCCCCTCCTCCTGAATGTCAGAATGGCTGTCAGGCCCCGGTCAACGCACCTGAGTGCCAGCTCATGCCCGCTGTCCTCATAGAGCTGCATCCGTCGGTACAGGTTCCTGAGCGCATTTGAGTCGGCGCTGTCCGGATGTTTCACCTGTTCCCAGAGCTTTGCGACCTTTTCATCATCCATCTTTCCGCTGTTGTCGGAAACGATGACGCTGTAGGTATCATCGCGGACCTCATAGCGCAGCGTGACCAGACCGTCCCGCACGCAATCCTTTACGCCGTGCTGGAACGCATTTTCGACGATCGGCTGGATAATCAGGGACGGAATCCGCTCCCCGGCAATTTCGGGCGGCAGAGGCTGCACCTCAATGTGGATGCGCGGTTCAAAGCGGATCCTCTGGATCTCGAGGTAATTGGTCACGTGCTTGATCTCGTCCTGCAGAAGCACGATCTGCTCGGGCATCTTGGTAATGTAGCGGTAATAATTGCTGAGGTTCAGACTGACGCTGGCAATGGTCTTGTTCCCATCTGACTGTGCGATGCGGTAGATCAGGTAGAGGGAATTGTACAGAAAATGGGGATCTATCTGCATCTGAAGCTGCTTGAGCTCTGCTTTCTGCGCTCTGTACTGTTCCTCATACACCTGTCCGGCCAGCTCCTCAATGTGCTCAACCATCTCCTTGTACTGAGCGTAAATCTCGTCAAATTCCGATTTCTGCGTCGTCTTGATGAGGAAGTTTCCGTTCTCCCCTGCCGCGCGCATCGTATTGAAGATGTCATTGATCGGGC
>JAFSZW010000169.1 GCA_017458865.1 Clostridia bacterium | reverse complement strand
GAGGTAAAGGGAGAGCTTGGCGGAATCGCGCTTGACATTGCCTCACAGGTAATTGACCGGGAGGTCAGCGAAAAAGATCATCAGGCGTTTATTGATGATTTCATCAGGAATGTGGGTGAAGCCTCGTGAACGAGTTCAGCCGTGTATATGGAGAGGCACTGTACGATCTCTCCAGTGATGAAAGCAGGGATGAAGCCATCCTGATGCAGGTGCGGGCGGTCGAGGGGATCCTGAAAAGGGAACCGCAGTATGCAAAACTCATATCTGCCCGTTCACTTCCGTTAGCACAGCGTCTTTCCCTTCTGGAGGAAGCATTCGGAAGCCGGATTGATGCGTACCTTCTGAATTTCATGAAGCTTCTGTGCGAAAGAGGCGCATTGGATCAGTTCCATGGATGTGCTGAGGTATATCAGGCACGCTTTAATGAGCGACATAATATTCTGCCTGTGACGGTGTTCACAGCGGTGCCGCTGGATGAGGAAAGAAGGACACGGCTGAAAGAGGCACTGCAGCGGAAAACAGGGAAAACTGTGGAGCTGACGGAAAAGGTTGATCCTGAACTGCGCGGCGGCATTCGCTGCGAGATGGCCGGTAAGCGGCTGGATAATACGATTTTGACTAAAATGGATTCGCTTCGCCGAGCATTGTCGAAGAAGTCCTGAGATTTGAGAAGAAAGCCGGTGAACCCATGGACCTCAGACCTGAGGAGATTTCAAAAATCATAAAAAACCAGATCAAGCAATACGGCCGGAAAATCGAGCAGGATGAAACGGGTACGGTCATTCTCGTCGGAGATGGTATTGCAAGAGCGAATGGACTTGAGAAATGCATGTCCAATGAGCTGGTTGAGTTTGAAAACGGCGAATACGGCATGGCACAGAATCTTGAGGAGAATACGGTTAGTATCGTTATTCTGGGCGATGATTCTGAACTGCATGAGGGAAGCATTGTCAAACGGACAGGGCGAGTTGTCTCTGTTCCCGTTGGCGAGGCCCTGATTGGCCGTGTTGTGAATGCATTGGGCCAGCCCATCGATGGCAAAGGTGAAATTGCCACGACGGAGACGCGCCCCATTGAAAGCCCCGCGCCCGGAATCATTGAGCGCAAAGGGGTTAATGTGCCGCTTCAGACGGGAATCAAGGCCATTGACAGCATGATTCCGATTGGCCGCGGTCAGCGCGAGCTGATTATCGGCGACCGTCAGACGGGCAAAACGGCGATTGCGACAGATACGATCATCAACCAGAAGGATACCGGTGTGATCTGTATCTACGTGGCAATCGGACAGAAGAACTCCACCGTTGTTCAGCTGGTTGAACAGCTGAGCAAGGCAGGGGCAATGGATTACACCATTGTTGTCAGCGCGACGGCCTCTGAGCTGGCGCCCATGCAGTATATCGCCCCCTATGCAGGATGCACAATGGGTGAGTACTTCATGCAGCAGGGCAAGGATGTTCTGATTATCTATGATGATCTTTCCAAGCATGCCGTTGCCTATCGTGCACTGTCCCTGCTGATCCGCAGACCGCCGGGACGTGAGGCATACCCCGGAGACGTTTTCTATCTGCACAGCCGTCTGCTTGAGCGTGCGGCAAGGCTTGCGCCGGAATACGGCGGAGGCTCGCTGACCGCGCTGCCGATCATTGAGACCCAGGCGGGCGATGTTTCAGCGTATATTCCGACGAACGTCATTTCCATCACGGATGGTCAGATCTTCCTTGAAAGCGAGCTGTTCCATTCCGGCAT
>JAFSZW010000168.1 GCA_017458865.1 Clostridia bacterium | reverse complement strand
CAGGTGGAACAGAAGGAGAGGGAGCATGCAGGCTTCTAATAAATGGGAACGGGTGACATCTAACGGCGATGCGGACCGACTGTATTCAAAGCCGCGTTCCTTTGCAGGGGATGTCTGGTTTCGTTTCCGCCATAAACCAACAGCGCTTTTCGGGCTGCTGATTATTGTCTTTTTGCTGCTGTTTGCAGTCGTCGGACCTTACCTGACGCCTTACGGGTATGATGACCAGAATACAAAGCTGGCCAATATCCCGGCGATTATGCAGGTATATCCTGCGCCGGACGGTCAGTATCTGTACATTACCAAGGCGCTCAAGATTATTGAGGTGTCCCGGGACGGCCAGCTGGTCCGCCAGCTCAAAAAGGGAAAAGACGATTCTGCAGCCAAGGTGACTGTATTCCCATACAGGGATGAGATGACCGTTACACTTGACTATACCAAGACGCCGGTTACGGTGCAGGATGCGGACGGAAACCGCATTGAAAAGGGAACGACCATCTGGAACAGAACCTATCTGCTGGGGACGGATCATCTGGGACGCGATATTCTGAGCCGCCTGATGTACGGCACACGGATTTCGCTCATGGTTGCGTTTATTGCCGCACTGGTCAACATGATCATCGGGATTCTGTACGGCGGCATTTCAGGGTATCTCGGAGGCCGTACGGATGCGGTCATGATGCGCATTGTCGATATTATCTCAACGATTCCGCTGACGTTGTATGTCATCCTGATCAAGGTGTGTCTTGATGATGGATTTCTTTCCATCATTATTGCGCTTTCAAGCGTTTACTGGGTAGATATGGCGCGCGTTGTGCGCGGCCAGGTGCTCAGCCTCAAGAACCAGGAGTTTGTTATGGCGGCCAGGACGATCGGGTCATCCACCTGGACCATTCTCATGCAGCACCTGATTCCAAATGCCATGGGTCCCATCCTGGTGACCGTCACCATGCTCATTCCGAGTGCCATCTTTATGGAAGCCTTCATGAGCTTTATCGGCATTGGCATCGCACCGCCGCTGGCATCCCTTGGCACCATGTGTAATGATGCGACGGATGCGCTCAGAACCAATCCATATCAGCTGTTTATGCCGGCACTGGTGATTTGTTTCATCATGTTTGCCTTTAATTTTGTCGGTGACGGACTCAGGGATGCGCTTGACCCGAAGCTCAAGAAGTAGGAAAGGAGTATGACTGTGGAACCGATTTTACAGGTACGGGATCTTCATACCTCTTTCCTGACATCAGGTGGCGAGGTTCAGGCAGTGCGCGGCATTTCCTTTGATGTGGAAAAGGGAAAGACGCTGGGCATTGTTGGCGAGAGCGGCAGCGGCAAAAGCGTAACCAGTCTGTCCATCCTGCAGCTGCTGGGAACGACTGGAAAGATCCGGCAGGGATCCATCCGCCTGGATGGCGAAGAACTGACGACAAAGGGCAAGAAGGAAATGCGCAGCGTGCGCGGCAGCCGGATTGCCATGATTTTCCAGGATCCCATGACCAGCCTGAATCCACTGATTCCGGTTGGTGAGCAGGTCGGTGAGATGATCTGGGCACATGACCGGAGTATTTCAAAGGCGGAACGGGAGAAAAGGGTCATCGAGCTGTTTCAGATGGTCCGAATCCCGGAGGCGGAGAAGCGTCTCAGATCATTTCCGCACGAATTCTCCGGCGGGATGCGCCAGCGTGTCATGATTGCCATGGCGCTGGCCTGCAAGCCTGAACTGCTGATCGCAGATGAACCGACGACGGCACTGGATGTTTCCATTCAGGATCAGATCCTGAAACTCATGCGTTCTCTGCAGCAGGAAATCGGGATGAGCATTATGTTCATCACACATGACCTCGGCGTGGTGGCAGAGCTTGCGGATCGTGTGGCGGTCATGTACGGTGGACTCATTATGGAGGAGGCCGATATCTTCGACATTTTCGCACGCCCGATGCACCCCTATACCATGGGCCTGCTTGCCTCCATTCCGGATATGCATCAGGACAAGCGCAAACGGCTGCAGCCGATTCCCGGCTCACCGCCGGATATGATTCATCCGCCGAAGGGCTGTCCTTTTGCACCGCGGTGCCCGTATGCCATGCGGATCTGCCAGGAGGAGATGCCTGAATACCGGAAAACGGGGGAGAACCGCTCAAGCAGGTGCTGGCTGCTGGACCCGGAGGCACCGCAGGACGGGAATCCGTTCCGCCAGGGAAAGGAGGCCGCCCATGAGTGAACCATCTTCTGTGCTTTTGCGGGTTGAAAACCTGACCAAGCACTTCCCGGTCGCCGGTGGTAAGGTTGTCCATGCCGTTGACGGCGTCAGCTTTACCATCCAGAAAGGCAAAACACTGGGGCTTGTGGGTGAGAGCGGTTGCGGCAAGAGCAGCTGTGCCCGGACGGTAATCCGGATCTATGAGCCCACATCCGGGCGGATTATCCTGGACGGCGAGGATATCACCGGGCTTACGCAAAAGCAGCTTTTACCGCACCGACGTAAGATGCAGATGATCTTCCAGGACCCGTATGCATCACTCAATGCCCGTATGACAGTGCAGGATATCATCGCAGAGCCGCTGCGGGCACATAGGATCTGCAAAAGCCGGGCGGAAGAACGGGAGCTGGTTTCGCAGATGCTTGGCCGCGTCGGCCTCAGCCAGGAACACGCTGGACGGTACGCACATGAGTTTTCAGGCGGTCAGCGTCAGCGTGTCGGCATTGCCCGTGCCCTGATCCTGCAGCCAAAGCTGGTGATCTGCGATGAGCCCATCTCGGCCCTTGACGTCTCCATTCAGGCACAGGTCGTCAATATGCTGCGGACCTTCCAGGAAGAGCAGGGGCTGACCTATCTGTTTATCGCGCACGATCTTTCCATGGTCCGCTACGTATCTGATGATGTCGGTGTCATGTATCTGGGCCAGCTGGTGGAGAAGTGCGAGGCGGATGAGGTCTATGCACACCCGCTGCATCCCTATACTCAGGGACTGCTGTCCTCCGTCCCGATTCCGGATCCGGAAAAGGCCAGGGCGAAGGAATCGGTCGGCATTGCCGGCGATGTGCCCAGTCCCATCGCACCCCCGCAGGGCTGCCGGTTCCACACGCGCTGCCCGTATGCAACGGACAGATGCCGTGAGGCGGTGCCTGAATTCAGGGAAGCAGCACCGGGCCACTTTGTTGCCTGTCACTGTGTGAACGGATGAAAACGGACATGTTCCGTCTTCACATAAATATCTATTTTCATCAGGAGGTTTCTCTCATGAAGAAGTTTCTTTGTCTGATGCTTTGTCTGGCAATGGTGCTTATGCTGTCTTTTGCCATGGCTGAGCCGGTACAGGAAATCACGTACGCCCTGTCAAATGAGCCGGACGGCATTGACCCGGGCGTCACCAACAACTCTTTTGCCTCTCCGATCCTCAACAACGCTTTCGAGGGTCTTGTCACATACTCCACCGAAGATGGATCCATGATTCCGGGCGAAGCTGAGAGCTGGACCATTTCCGATGATGGCCTGACCTATACGTTCACGCTGCGCGAGGGACTCAAGTGGTCCGACGGAACGGCGCACACCGCACAGGACTATGTGTATGCCATGCAGCGGATCCTGAATCCGGACACGGCTGCCAAGTATGTTGATTTTGTAACCGGTTATGTGGTCGGCGCGGCTGAGTACTATGCTGATAATTCCATCGGGTTTGACACCGTTGGCATTTCCGCACCCGACGACAGAACGTTTGTGATGCAGCTGATTGCGCCGGCACCGTACTGGCTTGATATCCTGACCATGTGGACATTCTGCCCTGTGCAGGAGGCAACTGTTGCCGCAAACGGCGAGCGCTGGACCGCGTCTGCTGATGCATACGTATCCAATGGACCGTTCATGATGTCTGAGATCAACATGGGCGAGAGCTTCGTCCTGGTCAAGAACCCGAACTACTATGACGCTGATAAGGTCAAGCTGGACAAGATCACGTTCCGCTTCATTCCTGATCTCGGCACCAGCCTCATGGCATATGAGAATGGCAATATTGACGGCATGAGCTCCGTTCCGACCACCGATATGGCCCGCCTCAAGGCGGAGGATGCCGGTGTTGTCCTTACCCCTTCCTATGGCACTGTCTGGTATGACTTCAACTGCGCCAAGGCACCGTTTGACAATGTGCTGGTCCGTAAGGCGTTCTGTCTGGCCATTGACCGGACAGCCATCATTGAGGATGTTGTGCAGACTGAAGCGACCCCTGCGTACTCTTTCATGGCGCCCGGCTATGTCGTCGGCGGCGCAGATCTGATGGATACTGCCAGCGACAACGATCTGTCCGATGAGGCAGATGTTGAGGCTGCCCAGGCGGCACTGGCCGAGGCCGGATATCCGAACGGCGAGGGCTTCCCGGAGATTACGCTCAGCTACTACTCCAACGAGACCGTCGGCAAGGTCGTAGAGGCCATGGCCCGCCAGCTGCAGGACGCGCTCAATATCAAGATTAAGATCAGCAACGCTGACTGGGCTGTCTATTATGATGACATTCTTGCCGGCAACTATGACATCGGAGCTATGGGCTGGAGCGGAGACTTTGTCCATCCGATGACCTTCCTGCTGCTGTTCAAGACTGGCGATGCAAACAACAACGTATTCTATTCCAATGCGGATTATGATGCGCTGGTTTCCCAGGCAGCCAACATGACGGATACCGATGCGGCTTTCTCTGTCATGCGCGAGGCTGAGGCTATCGCAGCGGCCGAGTATCCGGTGCTCCCGCTCTATTACAAGGCGAACACCATGCTGATGCACAAGTACGTGACCGGCTATTTCGTAACGCCGTCCAACGCACTGCTGCTCAAGACCGCTTACGTAGCAGAGTAAATATCCCGCAGCCTGTCATCTCAGGATGACAGGCTGTTTTAGCCCGAATGGAACCAACGCCCGGAGGCGTTCGAAAGCGCATTGTCTTTGGACAGGCAGCACTGCTGCGCCTTTTCGAACGCTTCCCGGATGAAACAGGAATACCCGGAAAGGAAATGATTATGACAAACTGTACGATTCTCATGCAGGACGGTTCGAAGATGACATTTGAACTCTACCCTGAGCGGGCACCCATTACCGTATCATCCTTTGCCGAGACAGCAAACAGCGGCTTTTATGATGGCCTCGCATTTTGCCGCATCGTCGAAGGGTTTGTCATCCAGGGCGGTTCGCCGGATGATGACATCATGACGGACAGTGACTTCCACATTCTCGGTGAATTCGCGGAAAACGGGGTTGATACGGGTCTTCTGCACAAACGCGGCGCCATTTCCATGGCAAGGGATGATGCTCCGAACACCGCCGGCACGCAGTTCTTCATCTGCCATCAGGATGCTGACCGGCTCAATGGCCGATATGCAGCTT
>JAFSZW010000167.1 GCA_017458865.1 Clostridia bacterium | reverse complement strand
GTCATCATAGACCATGAGCGGATTCTGATAATTGCCGCGGACCATGTTGCAGGCGGTACGCGCCTGGTCAAACAGGAGGATGGGCTCAACATCCTCGCGCCATGGCATTACGCCCATGCGCAGGTGAATGCTGACATTGGGCGAGATTGAGTTGGCCTTATTCTGCAGCCGGGTAAGCAGCGGCATGTAGTCGTCCTGATGCACGCAGTAAATGTAGAACCGGTCCGCCTCAGTCCGGCTTGCAATGCCGTCCGTCTCCGCCAGGAACGCGCGGATCTCGTTGCCAAGGAGCCGCAGGACATCATCGCCGAAATCCCGGCCGTTGAGTGCATTGACCGTATGGAACTGCTCAATGTTCAGCACAATGGCATCCATCTTCATGTCCTTGTGATAGATGAACAGCCTGTTGACGTACTCAAAGAAGAAGTTCCGGTTGTAAAGCTTCGTCAGCTGGTCATGCTCCGCAGCGGAAATCAGCTGGCGTCCCTCGCTCAGTTCTATGATCCGGCTGACCCGGGCAAAGATGATCTCATGGGCATCAAACGGCTTCATGATGAAGTCAGCCGCACCCATCTGAAGGGCACGAAGCTCCGCGCTGCGCTCTGCAGTCAGCACGATGATGGGAATGTTGCTCAGCCGTTCATCTTTCTTAACGGCGTCAAGCACCTCAAATCCGCTCATCACCGGCATCATAAGATCCAGCAGGACGATTGAGATCTTCTCTGCATTTTCAATCATGCAGTCAAGTGCCTGCCGGCCGTCCTCCGCATAAATAACCTTGTAGTCATCCTCAAGAATACTTCCGAGCACATCACGGTTGATTTCCTGATCATCAACAACTAGAACCAGTGAATCTCGCTGTATTTGCTTGGATCTAATCAACGGATATTCTCCTCTCCATCTCAACAATGACTCTCAGCCTCAGGGACTATCCTGCAGAGAGCATGTCATGCAGCACTGTTCTCAGCATTGAACAGTTCCCGCATCCCCTGTACACCCCTGCGGGCATTCCATGAAAGCTTATTCATCCTGCGCCGCCTTCAGCTTATGCTGATGTTCCTGAATCCACTGTCTCAGCGTTCCATACAGAACATCTGCATCGACCGGTTTGGCCAGGTGCGCATTCATGCCTGCATCCATTGTCTGCTGCACATCCGAATCAAACGCATTGGCTGTGAGCGCAATAATGGGCATGATTTTAACATCCATCCGGTTCAGTTTCCGAATCTCCCTTGCTGCCGTAAGGCCGTCCATAACCGGCATGCGCAGGTCCATCAGAATAGCCGCATAATAGAACGGCGGTGAATTCTTCACCATTTCAACAGCAATCTGTCCGTTCTCGGCACGTTCGCTTTTCGCGTCCTCAAGTTCGAGCAGATCGGAAACGATCTCCGCATTCTCCTCGACATCCTCAACAATCAGGATCCGAAGGCCCGAAAGGGATACCGGCTCAACCACCGGCGTTTCAGCCTGCTTTACCTTAAGGCTGAGCAACGGCAGGGTGATTGTAAAGGTACTGCCCTTCCCTTTCTCGCTTTCCACCTCAATTGTGCCGCCCATAAGTGTAACAATCCGCTTTGCGACCGACAGGCTCACGCCACCGCCGCCAAACCGGCTGGTCGTGCTGGCGTCTTCCTTTGAAAACACATCAAAGAGTTTCGGCAGAAACTCCCTGCTGATTCCAATGCCCGTATCCTTAACTGTAAACCGGACTTCCCGGTTCTCCTCATCCGTGCTGCGCTCATCAACGGTGAATATGACGCTGCCGGGGGCATCCGTATACTTGACTGCGTTATCAAGAACCGCATGAAGAACACGCCGGATCAGGAGTTCGTCACCCATAAACCAGGCGTCATTGAACATCCAGTCTGCCGGTTCATAGGCAAGGCCCTTTTCCGCACAGAGGGCTGTGAAAATCGTATTCAGTTCAGAAAGGGTATCCGGCATGGAAAACCGTTCTGACCGGATAACCATCTTACCGGTATCAAGGAGGTTGACATCCAGTATGTTATCAATGAGACCCAGCAGATGCTTCGTGCTGAGGCGGATTTTGATCAGCTGCTCCTTGGTTTCGCCCGGCAGTGCAGGATTGCGCAGCGCAATCTCATCAAGCCCTATGATGACATTCATCGGCGTGCGCATCTCATGACTGATGCTGGCCAGGAAGCTGTTTTTTAGCCGGTTGCTCTCCTCCGCAGCCATCAGTCTCGCGCTCAGGTTCTCATCCTCAAACAGCTCATTCGTCAGATGATTGAGCACATGATAAATGACGCATACAAAGATGCTGCCGCCAAACAAAATACCGGATACAACCAGGTCAGGTTTGCCGAAAATGCCGACAATGAGGTAACCAAGAAGGAAAAAGACAAGCAGGACAATCGGAATATACAAAAAGCCGACTCTGTTATCCCAGTTCTTCCGCTTCTTAATCGTCTGAACAAAGTGCACAAATCCGTAGATGTTGTAAACCATAAGCGCACTACCCAGAAAAACCATTGCCGTTATAATAAAACTGCTCACATGCATCTCTCCTATAAGAAAAAACTCACGAGGAAAAATGACCAGCAGGATTCATGTTCTGACTGTCCTCTCCGTAACCCGACGAGTGTGAAGAAATCTGCATGTATGAATCGGTTCTATCGGCCAATCGTGAGCAAAATACTTGTATTTGAATGAAAACGGTGTCGAAGTGAGCATACACTTAATAAGGCGCATAGCAGTATTGTTGCCCGCCATCGGACAAAGCATCTGTTGATGCCTGAAACCAAGTCAACAAAAGGCGATGCCTTTCATCTGGCCCGTCTCCGCTGTACACTGACTGCCTCATGCATTGTCATGGGCTTTGTCTCCAACGGCCAGAGATCAGTCCAGCGGCCTGTCCGGCAGGCCAATGCATAATATACCGCTAAACCTTTATCAAAAACGATTATAACGAAACAGTGTGTATATGTCAAGTTTGCAGGCCGCTGAAACCAGAAAAAAGTATACTACGATTTCATCATTTTCACAGAGACTGTTTCATCGCTTCCGATGTGGGTTTTAAGCAGTCATATACTCAATTTCGAGCCGGAGTCAAGACTCAGGACATTACAAAACAGATGCGGATACCGGGCAGTATCCGCATCTGTTTATTCTTTTCCGTATTTTTTGAGGAATTCGTCCATGGGAATGGGCTTTGAATAGCAGTACCCCTGCAGGTAATCACAGCCGATTTCCGTAAAGACTTTGGCCATTTCGCCTGTTTCAATGCCCTCTGCCGTGAT
>JAFSZW010000166.1 GCA_017458865.1 Clostridia bacterium | reverse complement strand
GCGCTGGAGCAGAAAGATAAGGAATATGCATCTTTTCTGGTTTCTGCTATAGATGCATTAGTTCGGTGTCAGATGAAGCTGGAAGATGCCTGCGCTACTTTTGGTAAAAAAACAGCTGACTACATGGCAGCAAAAGCCTTGTTGGCAGGTGTATGACAATCCAAGTGTTTGATGAGGAGATATGAAAACTTCATATCTCCTCATTATTATCATGTGAGTCTGGTTTTCCATCCTTTTTTCAGGAACAATGGCAAGTTAGACAGAATAATGGCCAAGATCAACCGCAGCGAATAGTTTGACCAGGAAGATATTTCCAAGCTTGTTATTCTTCCTCTGACAGAGCGGAGAAAACCGGACAAGCGGCAGATGATTGATCAGGTGATTGATGCTGCGTCTAAACTGAAGGAAAAGTATGCGTCAGATGCAACCGTAGTACTCTCGTTGGTAACCACTGTTATGAGGAATCACAAATCAAAAGGACAATTGAAAAAAGTCAAGGAGATGATTCGAATGAGTCCACTAGGAAAAATGTTTTATGATGAGATGGAGCAAAAGCTGGAGCAGAAAGATGCTGAGCTGGCACAGAAAGATGCTGCGCTGGCACAGAAGGATGCTGCGCTAGAGCAGAAGGATGCTGCGCTAGAGCAGAAGGATGCTGCGCTGGAGCAGAAAGATAAGGAATATGCATCTTTTCTGGTTTCTGCTATAGATGCATTAGTTCGGTGTCAGATGAAGCTGGAAGATGCCTGCGCTACTCTTGGTAAAAAAACAGCTGACTACATGGCAGCAAAAGCCATGCTGGCAGGCGTATGACAATCCAAGTGTTTGATGAGGAGATATGAAAACTTCACTCCTCATCAATATTATATGAGTCTGGTTTTCCCAATCCTTTTTCAGCAGCGACGGTGACTTTGACGAAATATATGGGCAGGATCAGCCGCGGGGAACAGTTTGATCCGATGATTGATGCCGCGTCTAAACTGAAGAAAACGCTTGTGTCAGATGCACCGTAGTACTCCTGTTGGGCACCACTGTTCTGGTAACTGTTTTTTGTTATGTTTTACAAAAAGAGGGCAGGCTTGGGATAATATCCGCCGTAGAGATGTATTAACTGGAAATGCTGTTTCGAACTGTAATGAAAATTGTGATGTCAGGCCGAAAATTTACATCAAACACTGGTACTTTTAACAATGATGTGCTATAATGCATTCATTGAATCCAGTTCTGTGGGTGATCTTTTCGCAAAGGCGGTGCTCCAATGAGAGAGAAGGACAAGTTTCGGGGCTGTTTAATCGGCGGCGCTGCAGGGGATGCGCTTGGATATCCTGTCGAATTTCTGAAAGAAGATCAGATTCATAAAAAATATGGCGCAGATGGTATCTGCGAATACGATCTTTCTGCTGGTCTGGCCAGGTTTTCTGATGATACCCAGATGACACTGTTTACCGCCACAGGACTACTGGGTGGAACAACCCGGGGCGTCCGTCGGGGGATCAATGCTGCTTATACAAGCTATATCAATGACAGCTATAAGGACTGGTTGCGTACTCAGTCTGAACACTATCCGCTTCGGCCTGGACAGCATTATTCGTGGCTGGTCAACTGTCCGGGCATGTTTACACGCCGCGCACCAGGAACAACCTGTCTCGGCGCGCTCCGCCAGGGTGGCGGTGGAACAACGCATCATGTCATCAACCACAGCAAAGGATGCGGCGGGATCATGCGGGTGGCACCGGTCGGTCTGTATTTCTGCGACAGGACGCAGTGGATTGAGAAGGAAGTAGACAGGATGGGTGCTGAGGTTGCGGCACTGACACATGGTCATCCGTTGGGGTGGATGCCTGCAGCCGCGCTGGTGCATATCATCCAGAAGATTGCAAAGGATGGTTTCAGTATTCGAGAAGCCTGCGAGGATGCGGTTGCGAAGATGCCCAGATTCTTTACAGGCAACGACTATGTCTATGAGATGGTCCGTTTGATGAAGATGGCTTTGGAACTGAGCAAACGCTCGATTCCGGACATTGATGCGATCCATCAGTTGGGCGAGGGATGGGTAGCAGAGGAAACGCTCGCTATCTCCATGTTCTGTGCGCTACGCTACAGCGATGACATTGAGCATGCTCTGATCGCTGCGGTTAACCATAACGGTGACAGTGATTCTACTGGTTCCGTTACAGGAAACATCGTCGGTGCCTCTGTCGGTTTTTCCAACATTCCTCATCATTTCCTTCAGAAACTGGAGATGCGCGAACTTATCCTTGAGGTTGCAGATGACCTTTATACCGACTGTCCGATTGACATCAAGGTTCCGCTGGATCCCATCTGGGAAGAGAAGTACATGAAGATGACCTATGAAAGGTAATTCTGATCATCTTCTCATATACGACACATACGAACATCAGGACTCTGCATTGGGGTCCTTTTTTCTTTCTCAAACATGCTTCCTGGTCAGGAAAAACGGACAAAACCGGAAGGAAATACTTGCACTGTCTGCAGCTACCCATTATAATGCAGACAAAGCCTGCAGAACCGTTGATATACTGGCTTTTGCATTGTTCTGCAACCGATATGATGGCAGAGCTGTTAATGTCAGTGAATCATTCATTCTGTATTCAAAGGGGTTGGACAGGTGCAGGGTTTTGCCGGTTTTGGAGGCATGACGGACAGTATAAGTTGACAGGGTGGAGGATACTGGTATGGGTGTAATTAAGCAGATGGGACTGCCGGGACTGGATACTCAGGCTGTGCAGGAGTGGGAAAAGGAACATGCAAAAGTGGCGCGCGATGCGGCTTCTGCCGGATTTGTACTGCTGAAAAATGATGGTGATGTCCTGCCGCTTAAGCAGGGCAGCAAAGTCGCATTGTTCGGTGTTGGCGCAGTTCATCCGATAAAGGGTGGAACAGGCTCTGGTGACGTCAATGAGCGGTATGTTGTCTCCATTGAAAATGGACTTGAAGATGCTGGATTCATTCTTACCAGCAAGGAATGGCTGGCAGATGCTGATAAAGCATATTATGATGCGCGCACTGCCTGGCGGGATGAGATTAAGGCAATATCTGCCGGTAAGGATCGGGAATTCTTCAGGTATTATTCAAGCAGACCGTTCGAAATGCCTGCGGGCGGTCCGATCCCGGAGAAGGCACCGGATACCGATACGGCGATTTATGTGATCAGCCGTATTGCCGGCGAGGGCGCGGACCGTCATCCTGTCAGAGGTGATTATTTGCTGACGGATGCGGAGGAGCAGGCCATTGGCACGCTCTGTGAGCAGTATGAGCATGTTGTGCTGCTGCTCAATGTCGGCGGCGTCATTGACCTGTCTATTCTGGACCGCTATGAGAATATCCGGTCCGTTTTGCTGATCGGACAGCCTGGCATGGAATGCGGTCATGCGGTGGGCGATGTCCTGACCGGACGTGTAACGCCCTCCGGCAAGCTCACCAACAGCTGGGCATTTGCCTATGAGGACTATCCGAACGCTAAGACGTTTTCGCATATGAACGGGGATGTCGAGCACGAACTGTACTCTGAGGATATCTATGTTGGCTACCGGTACTTTGATACATTCTCAGTGCCGGTCCGGTATGGATTTGGAGAGGGACTCAGCTATACCACTTTCAAGACGGTTCCGGAAAAGCTGGAAACCGCAAAGGATGGAACAGCTTGCCTGAACGTCTCCTGTGTTAATACCGGAAAGGCTGCCGGCAGCGAAGTGCTGCAGCTGTATCTGACGCTGCCGGATGTGGCCGATGGAAGGGAAATCCGTCGTCTTGTCGCATTTGCCAAGACGCCGGTTCTGATGCCTGGCGAGGCAGCGTCTATGACGCTTTCGTTTACTGGCGAAGAGGCTGCCTCATATGATACGGCCCGGAGTGCCTGGATTCTGCCTGCCGGTCAGTATGGCCTCTGTCTGGGTACATCACTTAAGGACAGCCAGGTTGTTGCATGCCTGAATGTAACTGAGGAGCAGGTCATCGCAAAGTGCAAGACGGTCTGCCCGCCGGTTGCTCCCATTGACGTGCTGCGCCCTGATCCGGCGAAACGCGCATCAGCCCTTGCTGCTGTGCCGACATCGCTTGTACTTAATGCAGTCGTGTGGGATTTCAGCGAATATACTCCGATTGAGTACGTTTATGGAAATCCGGATGAGGGACAGGATGCTGCAGCTGAGATTGCCGGCAGGCTGACCATAGATCAGCTGATTCAGCTTTCAACCGGCGACCCTGGCAAGGGCCAGGGCAGCATGCTCGGTTCTGCAGGTGCGTCAGTGCCTGGCTCAGCGGCTGAAACCAGCAGCTGCGCAATGGATGATGGCGTCGCCAACATTGTTCTGGCGGACGGTCCTGCCGGTCTGCGTCTCAATCAGACGTGCTACATCCGTAACGGTGTTGCTGTCAAACAAAACTTTATGCAGAGCATTGAGCACGGCATTTTTTATGATGGACCCGAAGAGGAAGGTGACCACCGCTGGCAGTATTGTACCGCCATTCCGGTTGGCTCACTTCTGTCTCAATCCTGGGATCCCCGGATTCTTGAGCAGTGCGGCGATGCGATCGGCGATGAAATGGAGCGCTTCAATGTCACGCTGTGGCTGGCACCCGGCATGAATATTCACCGGAATCCACTATGCGGCAGGAACTTTGAGTATTACAGCGAAGATCCGCTGCTTTCCGGCAAAATGGCAGCTGCCATGACGAACGGTGTACAGCGTCACAAGGGTTGCGGCACGACGATAAAGCACTTTGCATGCAACAGTCAGGAGGACAACCGCAAGGGGTCTGACAGTATGCTCACTGAGCGTGCACTTCGCGAGATCTATGTGCGCGGTTTCGGCATTGCCATCCGTGAAAGCCAGCCCATGTCCATCATGACGAGCTACAACATGATCAACGGTATCCATGCGGCGAACAACCATGATCTCTGTACTTGCCTTGCACGCAATGAATTTGGATTCAAAGGCGTCATCATGACCGACTGGACGACGACTGAGGATGGACCTGACTGCACGGCTGCAGGCTGCATCAAGGCAGGCAATGACCTGACGATGCCGGGTCAGCCGAGCGACCATGAGTCCATTCGCAAAGGCCTTGAGGACGGCTTTATTACAGAACGTGAATTGCGCGACTGTGTGACCAGAACCATCCGGACAGTGCTCGCGTCCCGTCGTTACGAGTAAGTGATGGATTCCTGATACAAAGATTGATGGAACTGCGTAATCATCAGATAAAATGCGATAAAATGAGATACCTGGCCCGGGATTTCCCGGGCTTTTTTTAGGTGTTGACTTTCACACTTTACCATGCTAAACTATGTGCGTTAATGAAATACCAACACATGGGGGGAAGAGAAAATGTCACTTAAGCATGATGAACAGACGGATGAATTGTTTCGTTCCATTCTGGCGCTGAATTCGGTGGACGAATGTTATCTGTATTTTGAAGATCTTTGTACCAACAGAGAGATCCGTGACTTTGGGCAGCGCCTTGAAATAGCCAGGCTGATCAGCGAAGGAAAGTCCTATCTGCAGGCTGCTCAGATCCTTGGCGTCAGTTCAGCGACGATAGGCCGCGTCAAACGATGCCTTGACTATGGAAACGGCGGCTACCAGATGATGATCAAGCGCCTGGGGAGGAGAATGTGAGTGATTACCTGGCCGGCATGAGGCCGGATGAGATTCTGTCCGCAAAGCTGCGGGCAATCTATGTGAATTATGGATACCGGATATACAAGGTCAACCGCTTTGAGGCATATGACCTGTATGTGCAGAACAAGAACTTCCTGACCGATGAGCGGATTCTGACCTTTACGGACCTGAACGGGCATCTCAAGGCATTGAAACCGGATATCACACTCTCTGTTGTTCGCAACACGCGGGATGAGGCACTGCCGGTCCGGGTTTGTTATTCAGAGAGCGCTTACCGTGTTCCGCGCGGGGAGACCGGGTTCCATGAGATCATGCAGACAGGCGTAGAGTATATCGGCTGCTGCGATGATGCTGTCCTGGCTGAGATTATTCTCCTGGCAGAAAAGAGTCTCATGGCCATATCTGACCGGTATGCACTGGATATTTCCCACATGGGGCTGGTATCCGAACTGCTGAAGAGCGCGCAGGTGCCAGAGGCGGATTTCAGCATTGTACTTGAAATGATCAGAAAAAAGGACCGGCATGGTCTCAGGGCATATGCAGACATGAACAAAATGAGTCATCAGGCCTGCGAACTCCTGGATATGCTCATTGTGCTGAACGGTCCCATCCGACCGGCACTCAGTCAGCTGAGTACGGTTGCTGTTTCAGAGGCATGCACCGGGATTCTCAAGCGGCTTTCAAGAATTGTGGATATAGTTGAAAGCGTTTGGCAGGGGTATCTGAATCTCGATTTCAGCGTGCTCAGCGACATGCGGTATTACAACGGGCTGACGCTCTCCGGGTTTATTGACGGCATTCCGTCACCGGTACTCGCCGGCGGACAGTATGATCCGCTGCTTTCAAGGCTCGGACGCGAGGGACAGGGAATCGGGTTTGCGGTTTACCTCAACCAGATAGACCGGTGCCTTGATGAACAGGCAGAGCATGAACCGTCTTGCGTCATGATCGGGCAGGATCCGAAAGCGGCGTTCATAGAGGCGGAAAAGAAACGAGTACATGGGCCTGTTGTGCTCATGCCGCAGGAAAAGGACGGTGACCCACAGTGCTGAGAATCGCACTGCCGAAAGGCAGGCTGGGCGAGAAAGCCTACAAGGTGCTGGCGGAGGCCGGATATCCCTGTCCGGAGATACTTGAGAACAACCGCAAGCTGATTTTTGAAAACACAGATGCTGGCGTACAGTATTTTCTGGTCAAGCCATCTGATGTTTCTGTTTATGTTGAGCACGGCGCGGCGGATGCCGGCATTGTCGGGAAGGACATTCTTCTTGAATATGAGCCGGATATCTACGAATTGTTTGACCTGCGCATGGGCAAGTGCCGGATGTGTGTTGCAGGCCCCCGGGATTTCAGGGACAGCCACACGCGTGCGCTGCGCGTGGCAACGAAATTTCCGCACATTGCCGGCCGGTATTTTGATGCCCGGTCAAGGGATATCGAGATCATTCATCTGAACGGCTCAATTGAGCTGGCGCCTCTGGTCGGCCTATCGGATGTCATTGTGGATATTGTCGAAACAGGCACGACGCTCAGAGAAAACGGACTCAGTGTGCTTGAGGAGATAGTGCCTATTTCTGCACGGTTTATTGCGAATAAGGCCAGATTTAAGTTTAAGGGCGATGAAATCCGGCACATTCTGGATGGTCTCAAGGTCTGTCTGCCGCAGGCCTGATGGCATTATGCCTCGCATCTGGCGGTTGACCGGCAAATTCTCGCATGCAGATGCGGGGCTTGGCTGGATAATATGGCTCGTTGAAAGGACGGGAAGCTTATGATTAAGATTCTGAAAGAGAGCGACTGTCAGGCAGATACACTGCTCATGCGTTCCATGGAAAAGAGTGGTGTCGGTCCGGCGGTTGCACAGATCATAGAGACGGTTCAGGCAAAAGGGGACACTGCGCTGATAGAGTATGCCAGACGATTTGATCATGTTGAGCTCACATCACTTGAGGTGACACGGGCGCAAATGAGCGCAGCAAAGGAACGGATTCCAGCAGACCTGCTTAAGGCCATGACACTGGCGGCGGAAAACATCACCAGGTATCATAAGGCGCAACTGAGGAGCGGGTTCCGACTGGATCTTGGGAACGGCGTGTATATGGGACAGGTCATAACGCCCATAGAGAAAGTCGGCCTGTATATTCCGGGCGGCACGGCGGCATATCCGTCCTCTGTGTTTATGAACGCCATTCCTGCGAAACTGGCCGGATGCAGGGAACTGGTCATGGTTTCGCCGCCGGGTCCCGGCGGGGTCATTCCGGACGCCATTCTGGCAGCCGCTGAGATGGCAGGCGTTGACCGCGTCTTTAAAGTTGGCGGCGCGCAGGCTGGTGCTGCACTGGCATATGGCACAGAAACCATTCCGAAGGTCGACAAGATTGTCGGCCCCGGCAATGCTTACGTGACGGAGGCCAAGCGTCAGGTATTTGGGCGCGTGGCAATTGATATGATTGCCGGTCCGAGTGAGATCCTGGTGATTGCGGATGGCAGGAGCAATCCGTGTTGGGTTGCGGCGGATCT
>JAFSZW010000165.1 GCA_017458865.1 Clostridia bacterium | reverse complement strand
GCAGATACATCAGCGTCTGGTACAGCTTCTTGACCTTAAGGGAACGCATCTCATAGACCATGATGGCCAGGATGATCGGCATCGGGAAGCCGAAAATCAGGTCGAGCAGGTTCAGCTTCACGGTGTTCTTGACGGCATTCCAGAACTGCGGACTTCCGAAGACCTCGGAGAAGTATTTGAAGATCGGGGTCGCCCAGGGACTTCCTTCAATGCCTTTAAATACGCTGAATTCCTTGAACGCGACCTGCAGACCGGACAGCGGGGCGTACCGGAACAGGATGTACTGCGTCAGAGGAATGATCAGCATGAGGTAAAGCCACTTATACATCCGGATGGCCTTGAAAAAGCTCATCCTTTTGTATTTGTGTGTTTCGGGGCTTTTCTGCATTGTTACCTCCATTCCATCATTTACTGTTCGGTTAAAAAGGACAAATGGCCTGAACTGCGTGCTCTTGATTCAGGCAGCAGCATCCGGACAGGGGTTCTGCATCTCACCTCGTTTCAAAATAAAATAGTCGGATATCAACCAATCCTGTAACTGGCATTATATCACAGCCATTTCAGTAAAAAAAGGTCTCGTTAGCGAAGTTTGCCTAAAGAATTTTGTTTTTCTTTTGTTAATTCATCATAGATTTGGCGGATAGACGTTCCAGAACAAAATGCTGGTTTGGATAATATGACCAAATTTCAGCATGAAACGAAAACAGGCTGCGTCCAAGGGACACAGCCTGTGATACATGTTCAGTTGATGGTTACGGTAGCATTCATGCCGGGATACAGCGTTATGTTTTCCGTTGAGACCGTCATGCGGACGTCATAATAGGAGGCGTTCTGTTTGGGCGAGCCGATCGGGAAGATGCGGGTGACGCTGCCGGTAAAGGTGCGGTCCGGATAGGCATCGAGCGTGTAGGTGAGGGTATCGCCTACATGGATGACCGGGATATCCAGCTCATCCAGTTCAATGCTCAGCTCAAGCGCAGTGAGGTCCATGATTTCGCAGAGCAGCTGGCCGCGGTAAACCTGCTGACCGCTGGTCGCATACAGCGCGGAAATGACGCCGGTATTCGGGGAGGAGATAAACCGGGAGGAATCCGGCTCTGCCATGATGTCGGCGGTTTCGAAGATCAGGTCACCGGTATTGACCATCTGCCCCTCGTAAATATTAACGGAGAGGATGCGGCCCTGGCCGGTGACGGTGATGTCCGGATACCGGTAGACTTTTCCGCGGCCGGTTTCCGAATCAGACGCATAGCCGCTTTCGCGGTAGCAGCGGACGGTATCACCGGGGTCATACGGTCCGGTGAGAATCTCAACCGTGTAACGGTCGCCGTCTACGGAGGTCACGCGCCCAGTCCCCTTGTCATTGCCGTTTTTGAGGTAAAGGAACTCGCCGGCATGCAGGTACTTGTTCTCGTCCTTGTCATAGGCATCATTATTGCTGGCGGCAATATACAGAGGATGGATCGGCTCAATGACGGCGAGCGCGCCGTACCTGCTTTGAACCGCACTGGCATCATCGCCGCGCGTCGCGTGGACCGCGGCGGCTTTGCCGGAATACGGGGCATATATGGGCGTCGTCTGGTAGCTGAAAAGCGTCTCGGAGGCGGTTACGGGATCGCCGCTCTGCCAGTCAAAAGGCAGAAGGGTTCCGGCATATGGGGCGGTAATTTTCGCTGTATTCGGTGCGACGATTCTGGCGTCCGCCGTGGAGGCCAGTGCACCGGCACACAGCGAAATGGACAGAAGGAGCGCAGTCAGCAGGGTGAACAGTTTCATGATTTATCCTCCCTATTCAACGGATTTCAGTGCTTCAACCATATCGATTTTCTGTACCTTGCGGGTCAGCAGCAGCTGAAGGAAAATGGAAAAGGCAAATGTGATGGCAGATGCCAGCAGAATTGAGGAGAGCGTCGGTGTGCCGCTGTAATAGGCAGTTTCGGGCTCACAGGAATGCATGACCACATCGGTCAGCAGGATTCCCGGATAGACGCCGAAAAGAATGCCGAGCACGGTCAGGATGATGTTCTCGCTCAGAATGAGACCACGGATTTCGCGCTTGTGGTATCCGAGTACTTTCAGCGTGGCATACTCGCGGATGCGTTCCACAAAGTTCATGAGGCCCATGTTGTAGCAGATGACGAAGGCCAGGGCCAGCGCAATGCCGGTCAGAAGATGGAACACGGAGGAGAGGGTGTCGAGCATGGCCAGGGTGTCTTTAATCTGCTCTGCAGGATAAGTCACCTTTTTGACCTCATCCAGGTCATTGAGCTGCTGGATGGCTGCCTCAGTGGGTGCCAGCACCTGAATGGAGGTGGGAATGAACGCGCCCTTGCGTTGCCGCTCCCAGAAGGAACGGTTCATGTAGATGCCCTGGGTGAAGTTGTTTTCAATAATGGACTGGACGGTGACAAGCAGGGCAGTCTGCTCGCCCGGCAGCCATGCCTCAACGGTATCGCCGATGTGGATATCAAGCACCCGGCTCAGCTTTCTGGTGATGGCGACGCCATCTGCGGGCAGATCCACGTGTGTGCTGTTTACACCGAGATTCTGGAGCTGCTGATCATCCGCAAGCACGTTCAGCATGATTGTCCGTGTGCCGCCCGGTGCGCGGATGGAGATGGATTTCTGCATGACGCACTCGGTTCTTTCGGCATCTATGCGGCGCTCGTAGCTTTCCGCCTTGTCCGGATTTTGATCCAGGCTGACGCTGACGTCGTAGTGCATGGAGCGGAGATAGTAGTCATTGCTCAGGATTTTGACCGAATCCTGCAGGCCGAATGAGGTGATGATGAGCATCGTGCAGAACAGGATGCCGAGCAGGAACATAAATGAGCGCATTTTGTTGCGCATCAGGTTGCGGACGATCATCTTGCTGTTGAAGGATAAGTGTTCCCAGATGAGGGGAATCCGCTCAAGCAGGATGCGCCTGCCGGATTTGGGTGGCTTGGGCCGCAGCAGATCAGCCGGAGTTTCCCTGGATGCCTTGTGGTAGGCCATGAGGCAGATGGTCATGCTCATGACGACGGTGAGCCCGACCATGCACCAGGCCGGCAGGGAAATCCGGGGCTGCAGGCGGTAAGGCAGCTCACTTTGTCCGAGGAGGGCATCCCAGAGCACATTGGGCAGGGTATAGTGCCCGATGACAGTGCCCAGGAGTGCGCCGAGGAACGAGGGCAGGATGGAGTAGGAGAGATAATGGCCGCGGATCTTCCGCTTTGGGAATCCCAGGGATTCAAGCGTGCCGATCTGAAGACGCTGGTTGTCAATCATCCGCTCAAGCGTGGTCAGCACGATGAGCGCGGCAATGAAGTAGGCCAGAAGCGGGAAGATGAGGGTCATGTTTTCAAACATCTGCGCATCATTGTTGGTGCGCGCGGTGCTTCTGTGTCCGCCCCGGTCGATGATGAGCGCCTCCGGGAACTGGTCGCTGATGCGTGACTTGAGCACATCGGTATCAGTTCCGTCCGCGGCTTTTACAACCACCTGCGTCAGCGGCACCTGCGGGAGCGCCCGGGCGTTGATCAGGATATATCCGTATGTATCCGGATCTGCGGCAACCGAGTCCGTGACAACGATGAACTCGGGCGATGTGACAATTCCGCGGATCAGGAACGTGGTTTTCTCATCGTCCTGCTTTATGGTTACCCGGTCGCCGACATGGAGCGCATGTGCACTGGCAAAGCGCTCCTCCATGAGGCAGCCCCGGCGGTCCGATTGTTCCAGGAGCGCGCCGTCCTTCAGAAGCGGGATGTTGATATCCATGGCCCCGTCAAAGGCGACGACATTGAGCGTCACATCATCACCAAGTTCGGTGTCCATGTCAACGACGGCGCG
>JAFSZW010000164.1 GCA_017458865.1 Clostridia bacterium | reverse complement strand
GGAGGAGATCGACGAACACCTGCAGAATCAATGCGACCGTCATCGGGACCAAGGCAATGATGAAGCGGAGAAAGGCTTTATGGGACATCTGCGCCCGGCGCCGCAGCACGCCTGCGAGAGTGAGCAGCAGGATTGCAACCGATGGCAGCGGCAGAAGCGGGTAAAGCGGGCCGCGGGAATACTGATTGCCCGGTGTGACATAGGCGAAACCGCCGATGAACGGGGCGCTTGCAAGCACGACACAGTAGATGACCAGCAGGACAAGCACGGTGCGAAGGAGTCCGTTTGATTTCAGGTTTTCACCGCAGGTGTGCAGGATATAAACCGTCAACATGGGCAGCGGAAACGCGAGGAGCAGGGATTCCATCAGCACTGCGAGGTATAAAGCCGCAACCGGAACGGGTTAATGGGCGAGAATCAGTTCGATGAAGCCGGAGAAACAGAGCAGTATCAGAACGATAAAGAAGCACAGAAAAAAGTGCTTGCTCCAGCGGTCGATGCCGGGCATGACGAAGGTGAACCACAAAGCCATAACAGATAACAGCAGCGCTGCACTGATGATGGAAAAGTAGAAGATTTCAAGCGCATGGCTCATGGATTCGCGCCTCCCATCAAAAGTGGACAGTGCAGCTTTTTCAGCTGCCTGTGCACACTCTCCGGGGTCAGCGGCTTGACCATGAAACCACAGGCATCGGTGTCCCAGGCATTGAGGGCATAGTCGGGATAGGCAGTCAGATAGATCACCTTGGTGCAGGGATTGATCTCAAGCAGCGCCTGGCAGAGATCAAGGCCACTGGTCGTCCCCAGCTCGATATCCAGAATGGCCAGGTCAATCCGGTTTGCTTTTGCGTATTCAATCGCTTTCTGCGGTTTGTTGAATCCTGTGGTCGTGGCACCCGGCACGACATCCTCAAGAACAAACAGACTGTCAGTGAGGATGTCCTTGTTGTCGTCCACCATGATAATGTTGAACGATTCGTTGCTCTCGGCTGCGGCGGAGAGCAGCGTGATGATGTCTACATCAAGGACTTTGGCGAGACGGGTGATCGTGGTGGCATCCGGCAGACGGCTGGCGTTTTCCCACCTGGTGATTGTGGAACTGTTGACAAACATCTGCTTCCCCAGTTGTACCTGAGAAAGCCCTTTTTCTTTCCTCAGCTTTCTCAGCGTTTCCGCAAACAGCGTGTTCATGACCGCACCTGCCTTTCTTCCTGTCAATGATAATCCCGCGCACCTGTAAAATCAAGCACACACGAAAAAACGGACTCTGACATTCTGGCAGACCCCCTTGAACGGCGTTTCGGAAAATGGGACAATAGACGGGCCATGAAGGAGCAGAATGCATGTCCCCTGAATACCTGCGGGCACTCATTTGTATTCAGGAAATATCCGGAACAACATCCGGGTGCAGCCTCTGCACGCCCAATAACGCTGGCTGTCAGTGGTATCAGGAACATCGCATGGGCTCAGTCGACTCCGGCTGGCCCTCAATACGACGCTGCCTGACTGTGGTTTCCCGCATGTCAATGCAGAATGGGTCGGATGGGCCTTATTGAGGCTGTCGCAGGCGGCAATGTTGTCATCATGGCATAAGACTGCCGGGTTTACAAAACAACAGAATATCAGGATGGTGATTGAAATGGCACAGATTGCGGACCGGGTTTACAGGAACGCGAAGGTTTATTCCATCGCACTTGACGGAACGGAAACACATGCGGAGGCGCTGGCCATCGTGGACGGCAAATTCGCATACGTCGGAGATGAGGCAGGGGTCGCGGCGTGGATTGGCGATGCCACGGAGGTCATTGACTGCAATGGGCACAGCGTCATTCCAGGCCTTGGAGATGCGCATTTGCACAATGCGCAGGCGACGGTGAAGTTCGGAACGTGCAGTTTCGGCGATATTGTACCGGATCCCAAGATGGATACGCCCGAGGGCGTGCTCAGGCAGATTCAGGAGAAACTGAAAGCCTATGCAGATGAGCACAGGGATGATCCGGTGATCCGGGGATTTGGCTGGGACAGAGCGTGGTTTGGCGGTGGTCTGCAGGGCATCGTGAGGCCGTTTACCCGGCATGATGTGGATGCGGTCATCCCAGATAAACCAGTCGTTCTCATCTCATTCTGCGGCCATCTGGCCATGCTGAACACAAAGGCGCTTGAGGCGGCTGGTGTGACCAGGGAATCGGATGACATGAATGGCCTGATTGTCAGGGAGGCGGATGGGAACCCCAGCGGTTATATTTCAGAACCCGTCGCTTTCCGTCCGATCATGTTCCGGATTCCGGGCTATGAGTACTCGCCGAGGGAGCACCATGAATGCCTGAAGAAGGCATTTGATGTGCTGAACGGGAGCGGATACACGCTGCTGTGTGACTGTCAGCAGACGGAGCTTCCCTACGAGATCCTTTCGGAAATGGCGAAGAATGGTGAGTTTACCGTCAGATTATCCGGTGTGCACAATGTCAACGATGCGACGAGAGAGGCCGACCTTGAACAGGCGATTGCCAATCGCACGAAGTATGATGTCGATGATCTCTTTACCGTGAATACGGTAAAATACTTCGCGGACGGTTCCCTCTCCATGATTGAGCCCTATGCGGAATCTTCGGTCAACCATACGCCGGGCACCAGAGAGCCGATCCTGTGGGATGAGGCGCACATGATGGAGTCTATGGCACTTGCCAACAAGGAAGGCTTCAACATCCATACGCATGCCATGGGAAGCTATGCCATCCGCAAAGTGATCGACTGCTATGAGAACGCGCAGAAGCTGTATCCGAATCCGTGGATCCGGAACATCATTGCACACTGCACGTTTATCGCGCCCGAGGACAGGGTGCGCATGGGCAGGAGCCATATCATTGCGAGCAATCAGCCGGGATGGTTCAGCGATACGCCGGTTTCGCAGCCGGTCATGGTCGCTGACTGGGGCGTGGATGTGGTCAAACAGACCTATCCGAGCAAGTCCCTGATTGACAATGGCGTGATTTGCGCCTACGGATCTGATTTCCCCGTCAGTCCCGCTTACGGTGTTGCGGGTATTCAGGTCGCCATGACCAGAAAATTCTGCAAGCTGGATGCGACCTATGAGCTGTATAAGGATGTTCCTGCCTCCAAGCCGGAGGAGTGTGTCAGCCTGAAGGAAGCGCTTCAGGCGCATACGATCCATGTGGCCTATCAGGCGCATCTGGAAAACATCACCGGCTCCATTGAGGTCGGCAAATCTGCGGAGCTGGTTGTCCTGGACAGCGACATTGAATCCACGCCGGCAGATCAGATTCAGGACATCAACGTGCTCGAAACCGTGTTTAAAGGGAAAACGGTTTACAGGAAAGCCTGACATCTCCAGTCAGTTATCTCCGATTGCCTGACCGGGCATCACGCTTACTGACAGATGGCCGTGCAGCCGAGCAGACCGTCACGTTACTCCGGCGGCATCATGATGAGGACATTTGGTCAGGAATGAATCAACCCGCCTGATACATTATTGAAACAACGGATTCTCCTTAAACGCTCTCCGTGCTTGCGGAGAGCGTTTTTTATTTTGGGTCGGCAAAACGATCTATCCGGTGTTTATGACCCAAGTGCCGTAGCATCCATTTTGGAAAATGAGAAATACGCCGGGGACCTCCTGATGCAGAAATGGTATGTGAGGGAACCAACACAAGTGCCAGCAGCGAAGAGAAACCCCAGTATTTCGTGGTTTCGATCATGAGGTTCCACATAAGCAAACAATATTCACCCCCCTTTACCCCAAAAAGAAGAAGCAGCATCAATGAATGCTGCTGCTTGGTTTAATCAATTGACTGCAAGAAGATCAACCTGAAAGCAGGGAGATATATCCGTATC
>JAFSZW010000163.1 GCA_017458865.1 Clostridia bacterium | reverse complement strand
TGCCAATGATTTGTCTCGATAGTAACCAATCGCTTGTATTCCAGCAAAAAACTTGAAATTCGCATAAATTTCAATTAAATATTACCGCAGAGATTGCTATCTTTCAAGATACACAGTTTATTATCATTATGTTTTACCAGGTGATGAGATCATCTGGCAGAATACCGTTTACACTCTGGTTGTCTGGTGGCAGACATGATGGGCGCATCCCATCTCGGACACGTTATCCCGGAAGGCTTGTCCGAGGTTATGTAGCAATTTTCTGCGAAACAAGCCATGAACGGAATCATGCGATAAAGGACTTGACGACAATCTCTATGCCAATAAAGATCAGGATGCATCCCCCGAGGATGGAGGCTTTCCCGGCAAGCTTTGTTCCGAAACGGCGCCCGATCCTGAGGCCGCCCATGCAGATGATGTATGTAACAACCGCGATGATTGCCGCTGCAGACAGGGCCATGCCGGGCCCGTATTCTGCAATGGTGAACCCGACGGAAAGCGCGTCTATGGATGTCGCAATGCCCTGGATCAGAAGGTCCCGGTGTGAGACTGCTTTTGCATTCATGGCCTCTGCATCGTCCCCGCCTTTCAGTGCCTCAAGAATCATCTTTCCGCCTATGAACAGCAGCAGACCCAGCGCAATCCACGGAATGAAGGGCTGCAGCGATGAAAACACGGTGACAAAGAAACGGACACAACTCCACCCTGTAACGGGCATCAGGAACTGGAATCCTGCGAATGTGCCGGCGATCAGGTTCATGCGGCCCGGCATCATCCGGGGCTCGTTGAGACCGTTGGCCAATGATACGGAGAAGGCATCCATCGCCAGACCAACACCAAGCAGAATACTGTTCACGATAAAGGAAATCATACATGCACTCCCGCTGCCCGCACCGGCATCCGGCCGGCAGGCTTTTAACAGAAAAGAAAAGTACAGCACTGGCCTGTACCTGAATACCGGTTTTGCTTTCTCATGTACAGGCCCGACAGGCAGTCATGTGTTTTGCAATCCGGGCATGCCTGCGCATTTGCTGCCGCAGCCATTGCTCGCTCACACAGTGTAAATTCAATCAGGATGATACGGGAGCATCACAGCGGCAATCCGACGATCCCGGCCAGATTCTGCTGAATGGCCGCCGCCACTGCAGGCTTGTTCATGGTGTAGACATGAACGACCTGGATTCCGTTTGCAAACAGATCTATGATCTGATCTGTCGCGTAGATGATGCCGGCCTGCAGCATCGCCTGCTCTGAATCACCATAACGGTCCATCAGGCTCTTGAAGCGCTGGGTCAGGGATGCGTTTGAGAGGCGCATTACCTGTTCAACCTGACGCCTCGATGTAATGGGCATGATGCCCGGGAAGACGGGAATCGTAACGCCCGCCTCACGGATCTTGTACAGGAAATTAAAGAGCAGATGATTGTCAAAAAACATCTGGGTCGTCAGAAAATCACAGCCAGCATCCATCTTCTCTTTCAGATAGCGGATATCCGCCTTCTGATTCGGGCTTTCCGGATGAACCTCCGGATAGCAGGCACCGCCGATGCAGAAGTCATAACCGGATGCTCTGAGTTCAGCAATCAGCTCACTCGCATGATGATAGTCTGTATTGGGCGTACCCCCTGCCGGAATGTCGCCGCGCAGCGCCATGATATTCTCTATGCCGGCTGCATGCAGCGCTTCAATCTGCTGTTTTACCGTCTCTTTTGTGGAGGAGACGCACGTGAGATGCGCAAGCGGCTCAACGCCGGTTTCCCTGCGAATATCGCATGCCAGCTGCATTGTATACCTGCTAGTCCCGCCGCCGGCGCCGTATGTAACGCTGATAAAATCCGGATGCAGCGACGCAATCTTCAGTGCCGCCTGAGACACGCTCTGAAACGAGGTCTCCGTTTTCGGCGGGAACACCTCAAAAGACAGCATCTGCCGGTTTGCCGCAAGCATCTCTGTAATTTTCATGACCGGTCCTCCCTGGCAGGATATCCCTGCCTCATATCCGTGACAACCCTGAACAGACCGTTCAGGGCAATTCTGTTTCTGTAAGGGCGGCATTAACCGCCAGAACCTCATCCGCCAGAATCGCGTAAACTGCCATATCCACAATGCCACGGTTGTTGCGGCCGCCAGCCCTTGCAATGCCCTCGAAATGCATGCCGGCCTTTTCCATGACATAGCCGGAACGCACGTTTTCGGTATCATGGCAGGCAACAATCCGGTTCATTCCAACATCCCGGGCGAGATATGAGATGACGGCGCGAAGGGCCTCCGCCGTAATGCCCTGTCCCCACCAGGTTTCCCCGATGCAGTACCCGATTTCAGCGGAGCGAACCGCCTCATTGCAGGATACCACGGCAATGCTGCCTATGGGCTCACCGAGGGATCTGAGCACGATTGCCCATTGATACCGGTCCGGCATCTCTGCCTCGCCGGCCCACATGGCCGTGAGCGTCGCGGAGACGGCCTCCGATTCGTGAACAGGCCAGGTCAGGTACCGGGTAACGTGCGGATTGCCTGCCCAGTTTCGGTACATGGCCGCACCATCCTCAGGCCTGAATGCGCGGAGGATGAGGCGTTCAGTTTCAAGTGTCCTTGACCCTTTGTGCTGCAGTTCATTCATGGCATGTGCTTCCAGCCTCGTCTGGACAGATGCCGAAAAAGCGCATGGCATTTGCCCTTGTCAGTGCACAAAGCGCCTCCGGCGTCGTCGCCCGCAGGTCAGCCAGGCACCGGCAGATATGGGCGACATTTCTTGGGTCATTCCGACCTCCACGCACAGGCTCCGGGGCCAGGTATGGGCTGTCCGTCTCAATGAGCAGGCGATCATCCGGCACCTGTCTGGCTGCTGCCTGCAGACGGGCGGCATTTTTGAATGTCACCGGGCCCGCATAGCTGATCATGCAGCCCATTTTGAGATAGAGCTTTGTGCTCTCCCAACTGGCGGAGCTGCAGTGGACAATGCACCTCGGCAGCGTACTGCCCATTTCCTGCATCATCTGAATGGCATCGCCATGCGCATCCCTGATATGCAGAATGACGGGCACATCCAAGGTGCCTGCCAGCTCCAGCTGCGTCCTGAAAACAGTCTGCTGGACATCTCTCGGGGAGAGATCATAGTAGTAATCAAGACCGATTTCCCCCAGTGCCACAACTTTGGGAAGTCCCAGCCACTGCTCTAGCTGCGGCAGGTCTCTTTCTTTGACAAAGTTTTTAGCATCATGGGGATGAACGCCCACAGCTGCATACAGGTTTTCCCACTGGTCCGAAAGGGTTATGCCTGTCCGGCTGCTTTCCATATCCGCCCCTACGCAGATGTTAAACATGCCAAGGCGCTGCATATCCTCAAGCACTGCCTGACGATCCTCGTCAAAACGGGGATCGTTCAGGTGTGCATGTGTATCAAACAGTCCAAACAGTGTATCCATCAGCTGATTGCGCATCCATCCGGGATATCGCCGTCCACGGTCAAAAGCTTCACAGAGGAATCATCTGGCGTCGCTGCACACAGCAGCATGCCGTTTGACTCAATGCCGCGAATCTTGCGCGGTGCCAGGTTGGCAAGCAGCACAACCTTTTTGCCGATCAGCGTTTCCGGATCATAGTACTTGGCAATGCCGGACAGAACGGTGCGTTCTGTGTTGCCGACTTTCAGCGTGAACTTGAGAAGCTTGTCAGCCTTGGGCACCTTCTCGCAGGTCTTGACAGTGGCAACCACCAGCTGGATCTTCTCAAAGTCCTCATAAGCAATGAGATCCTTCTGCGTGAATACCGCCTCATCCTCAGCCGCGTTGGCTGCAGCCGCTGCGGTGGTAGCCTGCTTTTCCTGCTCAAGGAGCTCCAGCTCCTTCTGCACGTCAATGCGTGGGAACAGGGCATCACCCTTGTGGACTGCGCTGCCCGGTTTCAGGAGACCAAACGTTTTGGTGGACTCCCATGTCCGGATCTCAGCATCCGCCGCGCCGATCTGCTCAAAGATGCGCTCCGGCGTGCGCGGCATGACCGGGCTGATCATCACCGCAACAATGCGGGCACATTCACACAGGACATAAAGCACCGTGCCAAGACGCGGATGGTCTTCCTCATTCTTGGCCAGAATCCACGGCGTGGTCTGGTCGATGTAGCGGTTGCAGCTGCCGATGAGGTGCCAGATCTGGGTCAGTGCCTGAGAGAAGTTGAGGCCGTTCATCTCGGACTCCACATTGTTCCAGATGCCCACTGCCTCAGAGATGAGTTCATTGTCGAGCTCGGTGTACGCAGCCGGGGCGGGAATGAGACCGCCGAAGTACTTCTCGACCATCGCAACACTGCGGCTGACCAGATTGCCAAGGTCGTTGGCCAGATCTGAGTTGATCCGCTTGACCAGCGCCTCATTGGTAAACTCACCATCCGAGCCGAACGGCATCTCACGCATGAGGAAGTAGCGGACCGCATCAGAGGAATAGCGCTCGCAGAGGCGGACCGGATCGACCACATTACCCTTGGACTTGCTCATCTTGCCGCCGTCAATGACCAGCCAGCCATGACCGAAGACCTGTTTTGGCAGCGGCAGACCGAGCGCGTGCAGCATGATCGGCCAGATGATCGTATGGAACCGGACGATCTCCTTGCCCACCAGATGCAGATCCGCCGGCCAGTAGTGCTGGTAGAGCTCATCATGGTCCGTGCCGTAGCCCAGCGCCGTGATATAGTTGCTGAGGGCGTCAATCCACACATAGACCGTATGATCCGGCTTGAAGTCTACCGGAATGCCCCACTTGATCGATGTACGGGAAACACACAGGTCCTGCAGACCCGGAAGCAGGAAGTTGTTCAGCATCTCCGCCGTGCGGGCATTGGGCTGAATGAAATCCGGATGTTCACGGATGTACTGGATCAGCCAGTCCTGATACTTGCTGAGACGGAAGAAATAGGCGTCCTCGCGCATCCGCTCCACCGGGCGTCCGCAGTCCGGGCAGCAGCAGTCTTTCAGCTGGAGCTCGGTCCAGAAAGCCTCGCAGGGCGTACAGTACCAGCATTCATACTGGCCCATGTAGATATCATCCTGGTCATACAGCTGTTTGAAGATCTTCTGGACGCCCTTGATATGACGCTCATCCGTCGTACGGATAAAGTCGCTGTACTCGACATCCATGAGCTTCCACAGTTCCTTGATGCCCGCCACAATGTGGT